>CAIRRW010000444.1 GCA_903881065.1 uncultured Bacteroidota bacterium | reverse complement strand
ATGATATTAAAGCTGGTGTTAACAAACAGTTTTTTATGCATAAGTTTAATATTAAAAAACTGCCAGATGATTATTTTATTAGGGATTTAGAAGGATTGTGTAATGTGGCATTTGTATTTAAAAACAATGTTTTAGTGAGAATGGTGTTTGTTTCTTATCCTGATTAGTAGTTACACCTTACGCCCTAAGCTGCTTACATAATACAATGGTAGTCGAGAACAAACAAAGCAAAGAAAACTTTTTGTTACCTTAATAGTAAAAAGTTAGCCCCTGCTGCAATAAAAAAAGTCCCGAATTTCTTCGGGACTTTTTTTGAGTAAACAACCACTCTTTTGTTAACTATTTTAATGTTCTGATATAAGTTACAATAGCCCAGATATCACCATCTACAGGTAATTTAGTTTTGAAAGAAGGCATATCATTTCTTCCTTCTTTAGCTTTGTGAAATATAGCACCATCAGTTTGTTTTTGGAAATCAGCAGCAGTAAAATCTCCACAAGGAGTTTCTAACTCTGATGATTTTGGTCCATCACCTTTTCCTGCAACACCGTGGCATGATTTACATGATTTAGTGTATAATTCTTTTCCTTTCGCAATTGACTCTGCAGAAGAAGCTACAGGGTTTTTTACACTTTTTGCTGCTTCAGGAACATCCCATGGTTTCTTTTTAGCATCCTGATAATTTACAAACGACATACTCAACATTCCTAATCCTAGGACAAGAGTTCCAGCTACTAATAGCTTACTGATTTTACTTTTCATTTTACTTTTTGTTTTTAGGTTAATTATTATTTACTGTTTACTTATTTTTTTTGAGGTTGTTTTCCGAGTTTCTTAATCTTGAATAAAAAAGTTACCAAATATAAGAGTAATCCCCATATGATACCTATTATTGTTACTGACACTATTACCAATGAATAAGGAGCATTTTTTCCGGTAGACCATAAGTTTCTTTTGTTTTCAGCAATTGGCTTTGGTAATATTGTCCATGGTATTGATTTACTTGTTTGCACATTTCCAAAACTTTCATTGTCTTCTATTCTTCCTACTACAATTAACGTGCCACCAGCTTCACCAATAATATTACTTGGAATAAGTGCAGATACTTCACCATTCTCATTTGTTTTTAAACCATCACCTCCGAAAGGCAATAACGAAAAACTTCTTTTAATAGCAAGTTTCAATTCAGCGCCCACTACAGGAGCTTCGGTACCGTCATCTTTAAATTCAGTTAATCTGGCAGTAGCTGTTTGCAACGTATCTTTTCCTGTTACAGTAATAGTTATGTTGGCATCCTTCACCTCTACTTCTCCTTGCTTGTCGAAGTATTTAGGATTATCCTTCATCTCTGCAATAAATTTATACCCGTGTTTTCCTTTAAGTATATCTTTCACATTATCTTTCATTTCGAAAAGAATTTTGCCATCCTGATCAGCAGCTAATCTGCCAAGCAATCCTTCACCTGTTTTAGCATCGTAAGGTTTCACATCATTCATGTAAATACTTACCATGGCTCCATCCACAGGCATATTTTTCTTTTCTACTTTTGTACTTACAGCTACTTTTACAGATAATACTCCATCTGTTTTTTTGTAGGAAACATTCATTATTGCCTTCGCTTTCGATGGCGCTGCGTCATCTTGTGCTATCGCCTGATTAGTAGTTGAAATAAATAATCCGGCAATAAGAAGACAAATAGTTGGTTTTATAATTTTCATAACAGTACTGTTTTTAAAACATATATTTTTCATAAATCAGTCATTTAAATGTTCATAAATTAAATCGTGGTCTACACCTCTTTCCTCTGCTAATTCCCAAATAGAAATGATAGGGAAATAACGAACAAATAGTGTTATAATTAAAGTAGCACCTGCAAGCGAAGCAGCAGTAATTGACCACTCAGGCAATGTAGGATTATACACTTTTGATGCTTCAGTAATTTCCTGCATTGGTAAAAATGGATGAAGCATTGTAGGTATTACAATTAGGAAACGTTTGAACCATGCTCCTACTATTACACATATAGAGATGATAAACATGGGGAATGGTTTTCTGAAACGTTTGAAGAACAATAAACATATTGGAATTATCATACCAACAATTTGTACTCCCCAGAACATGAAAGCATATTTACCTGCAAATAGTTCTGTTAAATGAGCTGCTTCATCACCTTTCATTTTATATCCCGGCATCATATATTCATTCACTGTGAAATAAAAATAAATAAGAGAAAGCAGTACTAATAATCTTCCCATTCTATCAAAATGTTTGAAAGTGATATATTGATTGAACTTAGGATTGAAACGAAGAAGAATATACATAGCACAAACAACGCCGCCTGCACCAAGCATAAATGCACCTGACACAAAGTAAGCACCAAAGTTGGTACTATCCCATCCTGGTCGGAAAGTAGTTTCGAACAACCATGATGTTACCGTGTGGATACTTAATGCCACAGGGATAATCATAATCGCCAATATTGTTTCTGCTTTCTTAACAAGTTCGTATTGTCCACGTCTGTTCTGCCAGTTAAGAGCAAGAAATTTATACATCCATTTTTGCCATTTAGGGATATTCTTTAAATGATCTCTGCAATATGCTATTCCAGGTAATAATGGGAAGTAAAGAAACAGAACACTAATCGACATATATGTCATTACCACAATTACGTCCCAAACAATTGGAGATTGAATCCGTCCGTACATAAACATATTTAATAGTCTGTCAGGACGACCCATATCTACTATAATAATTAGTCCTGCAAAAACGATGGAAGCAACCGCAATAACTTCAGCAATACGTGTAATTGGTGAACGCCAACTGATACCCAATAAACGAAGTACCGCTGTAATTAATGAACCAACTAAACTAATCGCCACAAAGAAAACGAAGTTGGATATGTAAATACCCCACGACACTGTATCTCCTAATCCCGTAACACTTAATCCAAATCGTAATTGTTTTGTATAGTTATAAAGCCCGAACGCGATAACTATCAACAGGAATACAACCCATGCTTTTCCAAGTTTGCCAAATTTATGTGGAAGCATATCCTGATTAAATTTATGCAACATCTCAATTGATTCAGCATCATTTTTAGGTTTAATTATATCTCTCATAACTTATAATATTTCTTAATTATTATTAATTTTCTTTACCAATTATCCTTTCTTTTCAGTATTTTCTTTAGGTTTCTCTCCTTCTACTTCTCTGTCTTTGAAAGGGAATATTCTATTTGCAGGAGGTAAATAATAAACACTTGGCTCTGTTCCTAAAGCTTCTAGATATCTATAGCCTGCTTTATCTTTTAGTAATTGACTTAAGCTTACAGTTTCATCACCATTGGTAACCATATCTTCATTTCTGTTACCAAAATAATAAACTCCGTTAGGACAAGCTGCAACGCAGTGAGGAAGTTTTCCTTGTCTTAACATATCAGGACAGAAATCACATTTCTCAACAGTTCCTTTTTTCCTTGGAACACTTGTTTCAGGTGAATAAGTAGCATTTGCAAATGCTTCAGGAACTTTTGGCTCTTCCCAATTGAATACTCTGGTTGAATATGGACATGCTGCCATACAGAAACGACAACCGATACAACGTTCATTATCTATAAGTACAATTCCGTCACTTCTTTTAAATGTAGCGTCAACCGGACAAACTTTAACACAAGGTGGTTTATCGCAATGCAAGCAAGGTTTTGGCATCCAATATGGAGCAGTTTCTTCTGTTTCCTGCATCTTGAAAACCTTCAGCCATTTATCCTGTTCAGGTAATAAGTGATGTTTCTGACATGCTTTTTGACATTTAAGTGCATCCTTACAACGTGACAAATCGATTACCATAACAAACTTCTTTCCCGGGATTCCTTCACGTGACTCTTTAGAAGAGGAGCAACAATGTGCAGCTGGTTTGATGTGTGAAACATCTACCTCCATTAGTTTGCCATCAGTAGTCATCACCTTTACTTTTTTCCCTGATGTATCTTTCTTAGTGTCATCTGAAAAAGCTTTTTGTAAACCTCCTCCAACTACAGTTAGTCCGGCAGCAAGAACTCCAAATTTTAAAAATTTACGTCTACTTGCTTCACTTGACTCCTGATTGGAATTCGCTTCATTGTTAGGTATGTTTTCTATATTTTCTGACATGACTTTATGTATTGGTTGTTATTAAATGTAAATTGAAATTATTATTGTTAAATCTTCTTTAATTTCACGGTACAAAGTTGCGTGATAAAGCATATTATATAACATGAGATACATCAGTTCAAAATATGTTTTTTCGCAGGTTTCCAAATTTACATACATGATGAGAATCAGATTTAGAAACGATTTATGTTATTATGTTTAAACACACTTTAAATAATCATTGAGCAGTTTAATTTTGTGTAAGTATTTATATAATTCAATAGACTAAAATTAAGTTATTACTTTACAGTTGCTTTTTTAGTGCCGTGTATGTTTTCAAAAGTAAACAAAATCCATATGGTATCTAATATGATTGTATTTTAAAGAAAATGGCTCATCTCAAGTCAATTACATTTCATATCTTTGGAATCTTTTTTAGTAAGAAAAACACTAAATGCTTTTTAAAGAAATAATAGGACAAAGCGAGATTAAAAATCGACTCATATGTTCCTCTACAGAAGGACGAATAAGTCATGCTCAGTTATTTCTTGCCCCTCAAGGAAGTGGAGGTCTTGCTCTTGCTGTTGCTTACGCACAATATATTTGTTGTACCGACAAACAGGAAAATGATTCCTGTGGGAAATGTTCGAGTTGCATTAAATACAATAAACTTATTCATCCCGATTTGCATTTTGTTTACCCTGTAGCTCTTTCCAAAGATATTAGAGTAAGTACTGATGTAGCAAAAGAGTGGCGCGAAACATTTTTGGATAATCCATATCTTACTTTATTCAGTTGGTTCGAGCAATTGGAGGCCGAGAACAAACAAGCAGTTATTGGAGTGGAAGAAAGTGGAGAGATACTTAGGAAATTGAGCCTTACCACCTATGAAAGTGAATATAAGATAATGATAATTTGGCAAGCAGATAAGATGAATCCTGCTGCTGCAAATAAATTATTAAAGATATTGGAAGAACCACCAGATAAAACATTGTTTATTTTAGTTTGTGAGAGTGAAGACCAATTATTACGAACTATATTATCCAGAACACAATTAGTTAAAATACCCAAACTAACAGATGAGAATATAAAAACTGAGTTAAGTAAAAACAGTGAATTATCGCTGGAAACAATTGATAATATTGCTCATCTGGCTGATGGTAATTATGCAGAAGCTTTAATGTTGATTAATGAAAATGAAAATGCGGCACAAAACTTAGCAAGCTTTCAAAGATTGATGAGAGCAAGTTTAAAGTTCGACCCTAAAGCTGTTATGATTTGGATAGATGAAGTGGCAGCAACTGGCAGAGAAAGACAAAAAAATTTTCTGAAATATGCTTTACACATTATGCGAGAAAGTTTGATGTTGAGTTATGCTGATGAGAGTATAGTTAAACTTGGATCGAATGAGGAAGATTTTGTAAAAAAGTTTTCTCCATTTATCCATGCGAATAATGTAGAACGATTTATTGACGAATTAAACAAAGCATATTTCCATATGGAAAGAAATGCAAATACAAAAATATTGTTTATGGATTTGGCATTCAAATTTAATGAGTTGTTGAATTTGCCAAAACCAATTTAATGATTTGCCACTTATAAATAGATATATTAGAATTATTAAATAGAATTATAAAGATATGGGATGTAGCGGATGTACGAGTGGAAGAGGGTGTAGCACAGCAAGTCCTGCGTTGCCAGGAGGTTGTAAAAACAATGGATCCTGCGGCACAGGCGGGTGTAATAAATTATCTGTTTTCGATTGGCTGGCAAATATGGAATTACCAAGTGGACAAGAGCCATTTGATATTGTTGAAGTTCGATTTAAAAATAGCCGTAAAGGTTTTTTTAGGAACACATTAGGTGTGCCTATCAATGTTGGAGAGGTTTTGGCCGTGGAAGCCATGTCTGGTCATGATATAGGAGTAGTATCTCTTGCTGGGGAACTTGTTCGTTTGCAAATGAAGAAACGAAATGTGAGCTTCAATTCAGAAGAAATAAAAAAGATTTACAGAAAAGCACAGACACGAGATATTGAGAAGTGGCAGGAAGCGCAAAAGCTAGAACATGCTACAATGTATCGTGCCAGAACATTTGCAGTTAAACTGAATTTGCAAATGAAAATTTCTGACGTAGAATATCAGGGGGATAGAACAAAAGCAATATTTTATTATACCGCCGAGGAGCGAGTAGATTTCCGTGAATTGATAAAAGTATTAGCTGACGAGTTTAAAGTTCGTGTAGAGATGAAGCAAATTGGCGCTCGCCAGGAAGCAGGACGATTAGGAAGCATTGGTTCCTGTGGCAGAGAGCTTTGCTGCTCCACTTGGCTTACCGATTTTCGCTCGGTATCCACCAGCGCGGCTCGTTATCAGCAATTATCAATAAATCAATTGAAACTTGCAGGTCAATGCGGCAAGTTAAAATGCTGTTTGAATTACGAACTGGATAGTTATATGGATGCTTTGAAAGATATTCCTGATGTAGCCAATGTAAAACTTGAAACGGAGAAGGGAAGAGCCTTTCATCAAAAAACAGATATTTTCAGAAGAAGAATGTTTTTCTCATATACCAATGAACCCGATAATTTTATTCAATTATCAGTTGAAAGAGTAAAAGTAATTCTGGCAATGAATGCGGAAGGTAACAAGCCGGAGGACTTAACTGAAAAAGTGATTCACACAAAGCCTATAGAGAAGAAACATGATTATGAAAATGTGGTAGGGCAGGATAGTCTTACACGATTCGATAAAAGCAAAAACAAAAAAAGAAATAATAATAAACGACGTAATGGTCCATCTAATGAGAACCGACAAGCTGCAGGTACAACCAATGCTGGTAAGCCAAACGTAAATCCTAATCAGAACAAACCGAACCCGAACGCTAATCAGAATAAGCCAAACCCAAATAGAAATAATAATCGTCCACGGCCGAACAATAACAACCGTCCTCGACCAAACAACAATACCAATGAACAAAAGAAAGATTAAACAGCTAGTATTTTTTCTTTTTGCATCTATTTTATTTTTCTCTTGTGATAGAGCACGTATATTCGAGAAAAATCAGGATATCCCGGAAACTGGATGGAAAGCGGACAATGTTCTGAAGTTCGATGTGGATATTAAAGACCCTGCTACTCCAACTAACTTTTACATTAATGTGCGTAATGCAGATGGTTATCCTTACGGAAATATCTTTCTGTTTATCAAAACTAAATTCCCTAATGGTAAAATGTCTGATGATACTCTAGAATGTATATTAGCTGATGAAAAAGGGAAATGGTTGGGCAATGGATTGGGTGACATTTACGATAATCAGATTCTATTTAAAAAGAATGTTCGTTTTCCAATTGCTGGAAAATATACATTTGAAATACAACATGCAATGCGTTCTGATGTTATTCCGTTGATAATGGATGTAGGACTCCGCATTGCAAAAGCCGAATAATAAATGAGTGTTCAAAAAGAGAAAAAGAAAGATTACAAACGATTTGTCTGGTGGTTCTGGATACTATTTACACTTCCTGTTTTATCATTGTTATTATTTGTGTTGGGTGTTCGTATGTTTGCGAACTTACCTGATACAGAAGCTTTACAAAATCCAAAAACAAATTTAGCTACCGAAGTATTTTCATGCGACATGAAAGTATTGGGGAAATATTTTGCAGAGAACCGAACCAATGTCAAGTTCAAAGAAATTTCCCCTAATGTTGTTAATGCATTGGTTGCTACCGAAGATGCCCGATTCTACAGTCATTCGGGAGTTGATATTCGTGCATTAGCGAGAGCGGTATATGGCGCAGCTCATCATAGTGAAAGTAGCGGAGGTGGCAGTACCATTACTCAACAGTTGGCTAAGATGCTTTTTCCCCGTGAAGATTTGCATGGGTTTAAACTTATCATCCGAAAAATTAAAGAGTGGATTATTGCGGTGAAATTGGAGCGGGAATATACCAAGCAGGAAATCATTGCTATGTATCTCAACAAATTTGACTTTGTAAATAATGCAGTAGGAATTAAATCAGCCGCTGAAGTTTATTTTAATACCACACCTGATTCTTTGCATATAGAACAAGCTGCTGTATTGGTTGGCATGGCTAAGAATCCTGCTATGTTCAATCCGAATCGTTTTAAAATAAGATCGGCAGGAAGAAGAAATACGGTGATGCAGCAAATGAATAAGTATGGATATCTCACTCAACGACAATTAGACTCTTTGCAGAAAATCCCACTTGTTTTAAGTTTCCATCCGGCCGACCATAACGAAGGACCTGCTCCTTATTTCAGAGAATATGTACGCGATGTGTTTTTGAAAAAATGGTGCGAGGAAAATTTAAAACCCGATGGTACCAAGTATGATGTTTACAGAGATGGATTAAAAATATATACTACTATAGATTCGCGACTACAGCGACATGCAGAAGAAGCGGTAACAGAACATCTAACAAAACTACAAGAATCATTCGTTAAAGATTGTAAACAAAAACGCAATGCTCCATTTGCTTTTAACGTTACCAAGGCGGAGATAAAAGATATTCTTCATCAGGGGATGAAACGATCGGAACGTTACCGTGTAATGAAAAAAGCTGGTATGAGTGATGATGATATTGAGGCGAGTTTTAATAAACCTATTGCGATGACCATTTTCTCGTGGAAAGGAGAGATTGATACAGTGATGAGCCCTATGGATTCGATACGATATTATAAAGGTTTTCTACAAACCGGATTTATGTCGATAGAGCCTCAGACGGGCTATATTAAAGCGTGGGTAGGTGGCAATAGTCATAAATTTTTTCAGTACGACCATGTTCAGATAGGACATTCGCGGCAGGTTGGTTCTACTTTTAAACCATTTATTTATGCTCTTGCCATTCAGGAGGGATATTCGCCTTGCTATAGATTGCCTGATGTGAGAACCTGCATTGATATGCCTGCCGGACAACCACAGTATTGCCCTGACAACTCAGCTGGTGAGGAAAAATTTGAAGGCAGAGTAGTTACTCTTCAATGGGCTTTGGCTAATTCCATTAATTATATTTCAGCATATCTTATTAAACAATTTGGACCACAGGCGGTAGTAAATATTGCACGAAGAATGGGAATAGTGAGTCCGATAGACCCTGTGCCTTCTATTTGCCTTGGAACTCCCGAAATATCAGTATTTGAAATGGTGGGTGCCAATGCTACATTTGCAAATAAAGGCACTTGGATTCAGCCTACTTTTATTACTCGAATTGAAGATAAAAATGGAAAGGTGCTGGCAGAGTTTGCCCCAAAAACAGAAGAAGTAATGAGCGAAGAAAAAGCGTATGTGATGCTTCAGCTTATGAAGGGGGTAGTAACTATGGGTACCGGCGCACGTTTGCGAGGCACTTATAAATTAATGAATCCAATTGCAGGCAAAACAGGTACTACTCAGAATAATAGTGATGGCTGGTTTATGGGAATTACTCCCGACTTGGTTTCGGGATGCTGGGTAGGTGCCGAAGACAGAAGTGTGCATTTTAACAGTACCGACCAGGGTCAGGGTGCTGCAATGGCGCTGCCGATATTTGCCAAGTATATGCAAAAAGTATATGCTGATAAAACGATAAAGATTTCGCAGGGCGATTTTGAAAAACCTGCCAAGCGAATTGATATTGAAATGGATTGCAGCAAATACAATAAGGAGATTGAAAGTGGTGTGGAGAATTTTAATACCGAAGAGTATTAAGCCTCACCTTTTATCCCTTTTCAATGGAGAGGGCAGCAAATAAGGAAGTCCCGAAGAAACTCGAAACTTCTTTGCAACATATCATTAACAGAATAAAGTCCGTTGGCTACTGCATAAGTGCCAGCGGGCTTTTTGTTTATTAACAGGGTAGCAGTTTCAAAAAAACGGTTGGCTTAAAGGCTAATCGTTACGGAATCATCATTGCGCTGTATGGAATGATGACTGTTCCGTACTGCGGAGAGGCTTCACCGTACGGAATGATGATGATTCCGTGCGATATTTCGGGAGTACCGAAGGTTGGTTTTAACCATTTATCTAGACTTAATGCAGGTTTGATGAAGCTATTTCAGCAGTTTCCCGCACTTTGGCACCGTTTACCAATAGGAATTACTGTATAAAAAAACAAAACAGAGATAACAATGATTAATCTCTTCTATCTATTTTAAGTCATAAAAACTAAATGAAAACAAACCAACGCGTTTATATTTGGTAATTGCTCTTATCCAAGAGTATGTCCAACTAAATTGCTTAATTTTGCTCGAGAAGAAAAATTGTATGAAAAGTATTTTAAAAATTATGTTGCTGTTATTGGCTCCAATAACATTGTTTGCACAGCAAAATAAAAACACTAATCCGAACGGTTATAATAAATTTTATTACGAAAATGGAAAAGTTTCCAGCGAAGGAACTATGCGCGATGGAAAACCTGATGGTTATTGGAAAACGTATTCGGAAAATGGTGTGATTAAATCGGAAGGGAATCGTAAAAATTTTCAATTGGATAGTATCTGGAAATTTTATAATGAGAAAGGGAAATTAGCTTTTGAATATAATTATTCGGCAGGAAAGAAAAACGGATTGCGAAAAACATACGACACTAAAGATGGCATTATTACAATGGCTGAAAACTTTGTTAATGATGTGAAGCAGGGCAATACAGTTTATTATTATAAAAATGGAAAGGTGAAACAAACCATTCCTTTTATAAAAGGGAAGGAAGAAGGCAAAGGGTTTGAATTTGCTGCTGACAGTACTATTATTACGCTTACTGATTACAAAATGGGATTTATTCAGCACGAAGAAAAGATTAACCGCAGAAGCGCTGATAGCCTTAAACAAGGCGTTTGGAAAGAGTTTTATCCGACCGGAATATTAAAAAATGAAGTGCCCTATAGTGATGGAAAGATGAATGGTTATCTGAAAGAATACTCACCGAAAGGAAGTTTGGCGAACACCACGAAATATATTAATGGCGTATTGCAGACTAATGTGAAGGAGCTTGCAAAACTGGATGTACGCACCGATTATTATCCTGATGGTACTGTTAAATTTACCGGTACTTATAAAGATGGTGTGGCAGAAGGGATTCAGCGTGTGTTTTCTCCGGAAGGAAAAGTAATAGCAGCAAAAATGTATGTGGATGGCAACTTAACAGGAGAGGGAATTTTAGATACTATCGGCCGGATGCAGGGTCCATGGAAAGAATATCATAGTAATGGACAAATCAAATCGCAGGGAGAATATTTGAATAGTAAACGAATAGGCGAATGGACATTTTATTATCCCAATGGGAAAACTGAACAGAAAGGCAAATATGATAAAAAAGGGAAAGCACAAGGACCTTGGAAATGGTACTATGACAGTGGAAACTTATGGCGCGAAGAAACATATAGAAATGATTTGCAGGATGGTGTGATGACCGAATATCAGGATATGGCCAAGGATAGTGCGAAGATAATTACTAAAGGAGAATATATTGACGGATTAAAAGAAGGGCCGTGGATGCTTGAATTGCCTGACTATAAAGAAGAAGGTGAATATAAAGCGGATAGAATGGAGGGAGAATGGAAATTTTATTACACGAGTACAAATAAATTAAGATTTGCAGGGAAGTTTCAGGATGGCGTTCCTGAGGGAGAACAAAAGTTTTATTATCCAAATGGAAAAGAGAAGCAAAGAGGCAAATTTGCAGGCGGTTCGAAAGAAGGTGAATGGCATTTTTTTGATGAAAGCGGATACCAATTTCTTACCATATTATATAAAAACGATGTTGAAATTAGTTTCGACGGAATAAAAGTTATTCCTGAAACTGTAACCTCGGAGCCAAGTATCAAGTAAAAGGGGTATGGCTGTTTCAAAAAAGAGTACTGATAAACTTGAGGCTGAGGTTATAAAACTTCGGAAAGAACTAGATTCTATAAAGAAGATAAGTTTAGAAACGAAAAAGAAATTTCTATCCACTGACCAGAAATTTAAGAATCTTTATGAGACGGCATTTGAAGCAATAGTAATACATCAGAATGGTATTGTACAGGAAATAAATAACGCAACTTGTACAACCTTCGAATATCCAGAAAAGCAAATTGTGGGTAAGCCAATTTTCAAATTTATACATCCCGAATATCATTCTAAAGTAATAGAGAAGGTAAAAAATAAGGACAATGCGCCTTATGAAGTTGTAATGTTACGAAAAGGTAATAAGCCATTTTGGGTAAAATTATTTACAAAAGAAATAAGTTACAATGGATTGCCTGCCAGAGTTACCGCAGTAAGAGATATAAGTGAATTAAAGGAGAATGAAGATAGAATAATTGATAGTGAGAGAAAAGTTTCAATACTGTCTCATAATTTCCCAGGAGTAGCTTATAGATGTAAAATGGACAAACATTTTACAATGGAATTTCTAAGTGATGGTTTCTTAAAACTAACTGGATACAAGCCAAAAGATTTTATAAATAATAATAAGTATTCTTTCAACGACATTATTCATCCGGATGATGTACAGAATCCTAAATTAAAAAAAGCTTTAAAAGAAAAGAAAATATACGAAATCGAATATCGAATTATTACTGCAAAAAATGAAATAAAGTGGGTTTGGGAAAAAGGGCAAGGAATCTATAACAATAAAGGGAAACTATTATTTTTAGAAGGATTTATTACTGATATTAATGAGAAGAAACAATTTGAAATAGAGCTAAGAAGAAGTAGAAAAAATTATAAGCAATTATTTGATTCTTCTCACGATGGAATAATTATTCACCTTGATGGAAAAATACTTTTTTCAAATAAGGCTGCTTTAAAAATGATAGATGTGGAAAGTTATGATGAATTAAAAAATAAATCTGTACTTGATTACATCTTACCTGAATGTCACCAAACCATTATAGAGAGAATAAAAGAAGGGAAGAAAGGAATCGATCTGGATTTCGCAGAAATAAAAATACTGACAAAAAATAACGAAGTAAAATTAATCGAGACAAAACCAATGCAAATTGAGTTTGATGGATTAATGACAACACAAGTTATACTTAGAGATATTACGCCCCAAAAAGAATTATTAAAAGAACAATTGAGAGCACAAGTTGCGGAGGAGGCAAATCAGAAATTACAAAAGGAGATATTAGAACGAGAAAAAAAGGAACAGGAACTTCGGGAAAGTGAGGAGAGATATAAAGCAATATATGATCAGGCATATATAGGGATTTCAAAAGTCTCCCCTGAAGGGAAATTTCTTCAAACAAACCAACATTTCTGTAATATTTTAGGATATACAAATGATGAAATTAGTAAGATGTCATTTGTTGACATTACGGATTCTAATGATGTTGATATTTCTATTGGATTAAGAGACAAACTTATTAAAGGTGAGTTGGAAGAAATAAATTTCGAAAAAAAGTATATTCATAAACTGGGACATCGGGTATTGATAGATATTACAACATCATTAGTTAGAAATGCTGATGGGAGCCCTTCTCATTTTATTACGTTATTACAAGATATAAGTGAGCGCAGAAAAATAGAAAATGAGAAACAAAAACAAAGAGCAAAATTGAATGCAATTTTTGAAAGTGGGTCTCATATAATTTGGACGGCCGATAGAGATTCATATTTAACCTCATTTAATCAGAATTTTAAAAAATTTATTCGTTATGCTTATGATGTTGAAATTAAGCTAGGCATGTCTTTGATGAAGGATGAAATATTGATTTCCTCACAAGAATATAATTCCTTTTGGATGAATAAACATGAAAATGCATTGAATGGTGTGCCACAGTATTTCGAAGCCAAATTATACAATAAAGAAGGAAGTGATGTATGGTATGAAATATTTTTGAATCCTATATTTGACGAGAATAATCAAGTAATCGAAGTTTCTGGCATTGGCCATAATATTACTGAGAAAATAGTAGCAGATGAGAAGATAAAGCATTCATTGCAGGAAAAGGATATCTTACTTAAAGAGGTTCATCACAGAGTTAAGAATAACTTACAGGTAATTTCGAGTATACTCAATTTGCAATCATCATATATCAAGGATCAAAATACCTTAAATATTTTAAGGGAAAGTCAGAATCGAATAAAATCAATGGCTTTTATTCACGAGTGTTTATATCAAACAAAAGATTTTTCGAGTATTAATTTTTCAGAATATATTGTTAATCTTACAAGTAATCTGGTTAATACATATTCTGATTTCGAAATCAAACAGGAATTTAATTTGCAAAGTATTTTTCTTAACCTTGACCTTGCAATACCTTCAGGATTGATAATAAACGAACTTTTCTCTAATGCCCTAAAATACGCCTTTAATAGCACTAAAAAAGAAAATATCATCTCGATTGAACTGTATTCAGAAGAAGAAAACATAAAATTAGTTATTAGTGATAATGGAATTGGATTACCAAATAACATTGATTTTAGAAATACTGAATCCCTTGGATTACAATTAGTAGTATCTTTGGTGGATCAATTGAACGGAGATATCCAAATGGATAATCTTAACGGAACAAAATACACGATAATTTTTAAACAAATTCAAACTAAAAATAAAAAATAAAATGTCAGAAACAAACATTCTAATTGTTGAAGATGAAAGCATAGTAGCTAAAGACATCCAACACAGCTTAAAGAAACTAGGATATACAGTTGTAGACATCTGTTCGAATGGAGAAGATGCAATTAGTGCTGCGGAAGAACTAAAACCAGATTTGATTTTAATGGATATAATGCTAAAAGGTGACATGAGTGGCATAGAAGCAGCAAGCATAATAAGAGAAAAACTTAATATCCCTATTATTTATTTGACTGCATATGCTGATGAAAGTACTTTAAGCAAAGCAAAAGTATCTGAACCATACGGCTATATAATTAAACCTTTCAAGGAAATTGACTTGCACACGTCTATTAAAATGGCAATTTATAAACATGAAAAGGATTCGGATTTAAGAAAAGAAAGAGATTTTCTATATTCAATTGTTGAAAACAAATCATCGAATGACCTTATTTTCGTTAAGTCTAATTCCAGATTGGTAAAAATAAAAATGAAAGACATTTACTTTGTTGAAGCATTAAAGGACTATGTTGTTATTAATACGGCAACCTCAAGATTTACAATTCATTCAACGATGAAAGACATTGAAAAGAAACTTCCAACTTCAGATTTTATCCGCGTCCATCGTTCATTTATTGTACGTATTGATAAAATTGTTGCGATAGAGCAGCCAAATATTATACTTGAAGAGGATAAAAAATTAATTCCAATTGGTGGTTCATATAAGGATGAACTATCAAGTAAACTTAATATTGCTTAAATCAAGTAAATTTTAAATTTCGAATCCCCACTCTTCATTAAACTTCTTGTTTTTTGAAGATGTATTTTTAGGCTTGTTTTCTTTTGAATTCTTTGCAGTGTTTTCTATCTTTTTAGATGCGGAATCTTTATTATTCTTTTCTTGAATAAATTCTACCAAAGCAAAATCAATTTGTCTCTTTATAAGGTCAGCACGCTTTATCTCTATTCTTACCTTATCACCAAGCGTTAATACTTTCCCGTATTTTCGGCCTCTTAAACAATAGTTATCTTCATCAAAATAAAAATTATCATCATGCAAATCTCTAGTACGAATCATTCCTTCGCAGTGATTATCGACAAGCTCTACAAAGATTCCCCACTTAGTAACACCGGAAATGATTCCGTCAAACTCCTGTCCTATTTTATCTGAAAGGTATTGAACTTGCTTATATTTTATGGATGCACGTTCGGCATCGGCTGCAAGTTTTTCCATGTCGGATGAATGTTTGCACTGTTCTTCCAGTTTATCAATATCCGGATTTTTACCTCCATCCAGATAATGTTGTAATAACCGATGAACCATTACATCAGGGTAACGTCTTATCGGGGAAGTGAAATGTGTATAATATTCAAAGCCCAACCCATAGTGACCAATATTTTTTGTAGTATAGATTGCTTTAGCCATCGTACGAATAGCAAGCATTTCAATCATTCCTGATTCTTTTTTCTGATTGACTTCTTTCAATAAATTATTCATTGAATCAGCTACCATTCTTTCATTTTTAATATTTAATTTATAACCAAACTTAGCAACAAATTCAGCAAAGCTATTTAGTTTGTCAGGATTGGGCTTGTCGTGAACTCTATAAACAAAAGGTTTTTGCGACTCTACATTTCTTACTTTTGATTCTTTACTTTCTTTTTTCTTCCCAACAAATTCTGCAACTTTTCTATTTGCAAGTAACATAAAGTCCTCAATCAGTTGATTTGAGTCTTTGGCTACCTTAAAAAAAACTCCGGTAGGATTGCCCACTTCGTCCAAATGAAATTTCACTTCCATTTTTTCAAATGCGATACTGCCTTTTCTAAATCTGTTGGCACGTAATATTTTCGCTAATTTATTAAGAGTAAGAATTTCTTTTTTAAAATCTCCCTCTTCTGTTTCTATTACCATTTGGGCTTCTTCATAAGTAAATCGTCTGTCGGAATTAATTATTGTTCTTCCAAACCATTCACCAATAACCTCTGCTTCATCTGTCATTTCGAATACTGCCGAGAAACATAACTTTTCTTCGTGAGGTCTAAGCGAACAAACATTATTTGACAATATCTCAGGCAACATTGGTACAACTCTATCTACTAAATAAACTGAAGTTGCTCTTGAAACAGCTTCCTTGTCAATCATTGATTCAGGTTTCACATAATAACTTACATCGGCAATGTGAACACCAATTTCCAAATTCCCATTCGATAATTTTTGAATTGATAAAGCATCATCAAAATCTTTTGCATCCACAGGGTCAATTGTGAAAGTTGTAATTGCCCTGAAATCGCGCCTTTTAGAAATTTCCTCTCCAGTTATTTTAATCGGGATTAAATCGGCAGCACGTTCAACATCCTTCGGAAACTCATAAGGTAAGCCATAATCAGCAAGTATGGCGTGCATTTCTGTATTATTTTCGCCTACATTTCCCAACACATCAATTATTTCTCCGATAGGATTAACTCCATTCTTTGACCATTCAATAATCCTTGCAATTGCTTTCTGTCCGTCTTTTGCACCTTTCAATTTCTCCAAAGGAATATAAATATCCACATGAATTTTATTATTGCTTGGCACCAAAAAAGCAAAACGATTGGAAAGCTGCAGTGTTCCTACAAATTCGTTTTTCGCGCGCTCGATTACTTCAAGAATTTCACCTTCCTGCTTCCCTTTTCCTTTTGAATACAATTTCACTTTTACTATATCTCCATGCAAAGCATTCAATGTTTTCTTCGGATTTACAACGATATCATTTTCGCTTTCTTCGGAAACAATATATGCTGTTCCGGAATTTGTCATATCCACTTTCCCGGAAATAAAGGATTCCGTTAATTTTATTTTGAATTTACCGCGCTCAGGTTCCGAAACAGAGTCTGCATTTTTCAATTCTGATAAAACAGAAGAAATCAGCATCCTCTGCCCGTAATCAGTAATTTTCAACTCGGAAGCAATTTGCTTATAATTTAAAGCTTTATTCGAATTTGCAGAAAGCACTTTAATGATATCTTCAAAAAGATAATTCTTTTTAATGCCTTTGTTTTTACTTTTGAAATCTTTAGCCATAGTTCAAAGATGCATTTGTTTTTTGAGACGGAAAGGTTTTGTTGATAATTTTCAAAAGTATTATTTGGCTTTAGAGCAAAATAGTTGGCAAAATGAGGAACTTTGTGGAACCACTAATCAAGTTTTTTGTACCATTTAGTCATTAAGTGGAACAAGAAAGTGATCTCTGGTACCACTTAGTAACTTTCTGGATCCACTAATTGAATTAGTGGATCCAGAAAGAGACTGCTTGGGTCTAGAAAACGGTTTATTTGGTCCAGGAAGTTGCTTCTGTTTTCAAATAATATATAAGTATAGCTTAGATATCTATATTTTATCTGTTGAAAACCAAGTAAAATGTTAAATTTGCTACTTAAACAAAAGATTTATTTTGTTAATCAATGTCTAAAAAACGTTAAAAAATAAATTTATCATATACTTAGTGCAACCAAATTAAGAGATTTTGCATCTACACAATAATTCATACATGACAGACGAGCAGATAGTGCAGGGTTGCATTAACAAAAACCCTATTGCTCAACAGCAATTGTACGATAAGTTTTCAAAAAAAATGATGGGTATTTGTGTGCGTTATTTTGACAGTAGAGATGAAGCCGAGGATGTTTTACAAAATGGATTTATTAGTGTTTTTGCAAATATTAATTCATTCAAAGGGGCGGGTTCTTTAGAAGGTTGGATTAGAAAAATAATGGTTAATTCAGCATTAACAAATATTAGAAGAAATAAAAGGTTTAAGCAAAATGTAGACATAGAGAGCGTTGAATTTTCATTATCTGACACAACTAGCTATGGAGATGATTATGGAGCAAAAGAACTATTAAGGGTGATACAAACATTGCCAATAGGGTTCAGAACAGTTTTTAACTTACATGCAATTGAAGGATACAATCATAAAGAAATAGGAGAAATGCTTGGCATTACAGAAGGAACATCAAAATCACAATATTCAAGAGCAAAATTACATTTACAAAAAATGATTCCCAAAGACAAAAAATAACATATGGCAAATAAAAATTTTGAAGATTTGTTCAAGGATTCTTTTGAGAATTTTGAAGAGGAAGTAAGACCAGGTGTTTGGGAGAATATCAAAACCGGATTGAAAGGTGCAGGATTGGGACTTCTTGGGAAAACCCTGCTAAATAAAATCGGGACAAACACTTTAATAGCTGTTGTTTCTTCAGCAGTTACTGTAATTGCGACTGTTTCGGTTATGAATTGGACTAACAATGCCGTGAAAAAATCAAATACTGAAAAGACAACAGTTAACGAAAAGAAAAATCCTGAATATGTAAATGATGAGGTTGCGCACCCCGTAATTAAGACAGAGAAATCAGAAAAACAAGCATCAGATATTACTGTAAATAAAGATCAATCAGTTTCTGGAGAACAAGATTTGCAGGAAACAAAAATAATTGTTGAACCATTTCGTAAAGACAAAAAGCAGATTCAATCAGTTATCAGGACATTTTCTGAAACTCAAATTGCCTCTATTTTTGCAAGCCCAATTGGTGGAACTGTTCCATTAATCGTAAATCTTTCTAATAACGGTGATGGAGTTATAAATAAATGGAAATATAGTGACGGAAAGAAAGATGATGGAAATGCAAATCCTGTTCATGTGTTTGAAACACCAGGAACTTTCACGATAACACTTACATCAACGGATGCACATGGAAAAACAAGCGTAGATACAAAAGAAATTGTGGTAACTGGTAATTCGTCAATGTCAGCTATACCAAGAGAATTAACTCCAAATGGGGATGGAGTTAATGATGTTTTCTCTTTTAATGGCAAGAATCTTATTAAGATGAACGGTCAGGTATTTGACGGAAAAGGAAATATTGTTTTTGAATGTAATAAAGTAGGCGCAAAATGGGATGGAAAAGCTAAGAATGGTGAAGAAGCAAAAGCTGGATTATACTTTTACCTAGAAACCGCTGAAGGAACAGATGGTAAGCATTACGAGCAACATGGTTCTATTAATCTTACAAGATAGAGCGCTAATATAACTATCTAAATATTACCTTCTTAAAAAAAGAGCACTGAGAATTAAATTTCTTGTTGCTCTTTTTTATTGATATAACTTTCGTAAAGTTGGTGTACTATACCATCGGACAAACCAATTTGCGGGACAATTACCTTCTCGATATCTGCCTTTTTTAGAACAGTTAATAGAATTTCAGAAGCAGGAATGATTACATCAGCACGGTCAGGGTTAAGACCAAGTATTTGAACTCTTTCATCGTAAGTATAGGATTCAAGTACTTCGTAAAGAGTTTTTAATTTTGATGTTGCTATGGGCTTATTTATTTTTCTTCCCGACATTTTAAATAACTTATTGATATTTCCACCGGAGCCTATTGCCATTAGTGGTTTATAGCCTTTAGTAATCTCAATAATCCAGTTTTTAAAATAGTTCCAATATTCTTTATCAATCTGATTGTGCAACATACGAATAGTGCCGATATTAAATGATTGAGATACTATTGCTTTGTTCTTAGAGAATAGGGTGATTTCTGTACTTCCTCCTCCAATATCTATATAGAGGTAGTTAGTTCCTTTATCCAAATGCTCTTCAATGTGGTTGGAGTAGATTATATCAGCCTCCGTTTTCCCATCAATAATCTCTATTTTTATTCCTGCTTCTTTCCTCACTCTGTCCACAACATCAAATCTATTTTCAGCATCACGCATTGCAGAAGTTGCACAGGCTCGATAATCTACAGCATCATAAACATCAATAAGATTTTTAAATGCTTTCATAGCCGTAACTAGCTTTTCTTCCTTTTGAGGAGAAATATTTCCATGAAGAAAAGAATCTTCGCCGAGACGGATAGGTACACGAATAAGTTCGGCTTTTTTAAATACTATCTTGCCATGATCATCATAAACATTACAAAACAGTAATCTAACTGCATTAGAACCAATATCAATTGCTGCAAATTTCAATATTTCTTAGCTTTTCCTGTTTTGAAATAACTTATAAATTTCTTCCTGAGCAGTAACCTTTAATTTACTATTAGTTTTACGGTATTCATTGTTCTGCTTACTGCCAAGAATGCGAGCTTTGGTATTATCTTCCCAAAGTTTATTAATTATTTTACGCAATTGCAATTGAATATCTTTATCATAAATAGGAACTGCCACTTCCGAACGATGATCCAAATTTCGGGTCATCCAATCGGCCGAAGATATGAAGTATTTATCATCGCCACTATTACAAAATATAAACACTCTGCTGTGTTCCAAAAATCGACCGACAATACTTATTGCTTCAATATTATCACTGATACCTCTAACTCCTGCTACCAATGCACATGTACCGCGAACCAATAATTTTATTTCCACACCTTCTGCACTTGCATCATATAATTTCTTTATCATCCCAACATCCACCAAATTATTTAATTTAAGCAATATATAAGCAGGCTTCCCAATTTTTGCATTTTGTATTTCTTTATCAATGAGCTGTATCAATCGTTTGCGCATAAAGAATGGAGAAACCAACAAATGTTTGTATGTTCCGATTTTAAAATTATCAGAATAAAAATTAAACACCCTCTCCACTTCCTCTGTGATGCGGCTGTCGGAAGTAAGCAACGAATGATCTGTATATATTTTGGCAGTATCTCCATTGAAATTGCCAGTACCTATATGCGCATAATTATTTATTTTTCCGGATTCTCTCCTGGTTATAAGAAACATCTTGGAATGCACTTTTAATCCTGGTACACCATAAATTATTCGAGCGCCTTCTTCCTGCAATTTATTTGCCCAAAAAATATTAGCTTCCTCATCAAAACGAGCCTGCAACTCCACTACTGCTGTAACATCTTTTCCGTTTTTTATCGCATTGATTAATGCTTTTACCACGTTGGAATTTCGTGCAACTCTATATAATGTAATTTTTATGGAGATAACTTTAGGATCGATGGAAGCTTCGCGAAGTAAATCTATTATATGCTCGTACGATTGATAGGGAAACGTAAGCATAACATCCTTTTGCCTTAAAACACTAAACAAATTAGTCTGGTTTACAAGATCGGGATGTTTTAAAGGAGGAGATTTTTTATAGCTTAATTCGGATGCACCAATAGCAGGGAAAGAAATAAAATCTTTGAAATTATGATAACGTCCGCCAGGAATAGGATTGTCTTCCTTACGAAGTTTTATTTTCTTCATAATAAAATCAAGCATATCAGGTGCTATTTTACTATCATAAACCAACCTTACCGGCTGCCCCTTTTTTCGGTCCTTTAGTCCTTTTGATATTTTTTCTACAAAGCTTTTTGAAATATCATTATCTATGTCAATCTCTGCATCCCTTGTCAGCTTTATATTATATGCTTCGGTATAATCATGTTCGAAGTTTGGAAAAATAAATTCGAGGCAATAACGAATGACATCATCCAATAGAATAATATAATTTTTATCATTTACTTTTGGCAGTACAAAAAAGCGCGAAAGCTCATCAGTAGGCACTTCTATTAGTGCATATTTCACTTTTTTCTTCTTATCATTTTTGCCGAGTTTGATAATAAGATATCCCGATTTATCTTTTAAATAGGGGAAACTAACAGTAGAATCAAGCATTATCGGGAAAAGGGAAGGAAGTACTTTGTCCCTGAAGAATGTTTTTACATATTCTCCCTGCTCTTTGGAAAGCTGCTTTTCATCTATTATAAAAATGTTATTCTGTTCTAATTCCTTCAGAAGTGACTGATAAACACTTTCGAATTTTACCTGCTGATCGATAACTGTTTTCTGAATTTTATTTAGCAGCCTAATTGGATTTTCTCCAATAATTTCTGCTGCTTTCTTTTGATGCTTTAATACTCGTGTGAGGGTGGCAACACGTACTCGAAAAAATTCATCTCTATTATTGGAAAATATGCTTAGAAATTTTATACGCTCAATTAATGGAACGGTTTTGTCCTGTGCTTCCTGCAGTACACGTTCGTTAAAGGACAGCCAACTTAACTCACGGTTAATTAAAACAATGCTTTTTTTATTCATTCCCTAAAAAATAATGAAATAACTTATTATTTTTTGGTTTTGCGTATTGCAGGTTTTGGTGATTTTTCAGGAGCTGATTTCACTGCAGGTTTTGCTGTTTTCTTCTTTGCTTCAGGAGATTTCTTTTCTACCTTTTTTTCCTCCTTAACTTTTATTGACTTGTAGAACTTCTTGGCGATTATTTTTGATGCACCAAATATTATTTCATCCACTTGCTTTGCAGCTTCAGGATTAATGCTTATTAATAAATCTTCAATAGTTTTTACTAATGAAAGTTCCAGGTTTTTGCGCAAATGTTTTTTGTTCATGGCAGTTATTATTTTATTTCTTTAAAAGTCCTAAAAATATTTTATACAAAGTTACTTAATAATAAATAATAACAATTAATTAACAATCAATCCTTTTGTTTTAGCCCTTCTTTGGATGATCAAATAATATAAGTTTGCCTGTGCTGGCAACAAATGTTTCCCAACTATCACAATCGTTGCTAATGCCAATTATTCCGCAGGTTGGCACATGGTCAATCACTTCGGAAGTTAAACTATTAGCTGTATTTGTAATATGCGGGTTGTGTGCAAATAACAGCAATGTGTTGATTTTATTATCCGTTTCAGCAATTATATCGAGATAATTATCTTCTCCCGGCTGATACAATTTCGGCATTATTGTTATACGTCCTGAATTAAAATCCAGACTGCGTGCGAAAATAAGAGATGTTGTAATTGCCCTTACGGCAGGACTGGTGAGGATTGCATCAGGAGGAAATCGTTTCAACTTCATCGCTGTTCTCATAAAATGGGCATCCAAATTACCTTTAGTATTTAAAGGGCGGTCAATATCTGCAATTGTTTCGTTGGGTTGTTCTGCTTTTGCGTGACGGATTAAAAAAATAGTTTTCATAAATACAATTTTTAATTGCTTGTTAATTATTATAATTATTTATTGTTTTTGTACTATCATAGATTCATGTCCATTCGTTTATAGAAAGCTACCATAACAGAAATAATGAACACAGAAACTACAATACCTACATAATTAATATCGTTAATAAGAACGAGCAAAATTTCCTTGATAAAAAAAGTTATGATAAATAAACTGCATCCCCAGCGCTTCATATTCCAAACACCGATATAGGCAATGAAGCTGGATGCGACTATTAATCCGAATAATGCAGGATACCAGTCGCCGAGCTTTTTAACGGAGGGAGAAAATACTGCAGGGAGACTGAAAACAATCCAGATGAAACCGATGATACAGATGATGGTGATTAATAAAGGTCGTTTTCTTATTGCTGATTCCATGTTTATTGTTCCATCAAATTATTAATTCGCTCGGATAGCTTCTACCGGATCGAGCTGAGATGCGCCATAAGCAGGGATGAAGCCCGATACCAATCCTATTAGAATGGAAATGGTAAATCCTAAAATAATATTTGATCTACTCAATGTAATTTCCATACCGAACGTATCGCCTGCTGTAACTGTGATTACATACACTATCAGCAAACCGATAACACCGCCTATCAATGATAAAAATACTGATTCGAAAATAAACTGTAATAGAATAAAATAGTTTTTTGCACCTAATGATTTCTGAACTCCTATGATATTGGTACGTTCTTTTACTGAAACAAACATGATATTAGCAATGCCGAACCCTCCTACGAGGATAGAAAATCCACCGATAATCCAACCTGCTACTCCTACAATATCAAATAAACTATCAAACTGATTGGAGATTAAACTTGTTTGATTCAAAGCGAAATTATCATCTGCCATAGGATGAAGTTTGCGTATGGAGCGCATCAATCCGGTGAGTTCATCAATCAACTCATCATTGGTAATTCCTTTTTTGGCACGCACCATTATCACTGGGTCGAGGTTTTCGCTGCGTATATCAATCAAGCTGCGGGCATACTGCACCGGCACCAATACTTGTGTATCGTTGCTTCCGCCAAGTATGCTTTCGCCTTCTTTTTTGAAAACACCTATCACCATTACTTTTGCGCCATTCACTTTTATAAATTGTCCCAATACACTCTGAAATGGAAAAAGCGAATGTGCCAACACATCGCCTATTATTGCTACCGGACGGCCTGCGGACGATTCTATATCGGTGAAGTAACGACCTTCGGCAATTTCAAAATTCTTTACTTTATCATATTGATGGGATGCGCAAACGAGGGTAACGTTTTCGATGCTGCTGCTTTTGTATTTTACGGTGATGTTGGCATTTATTGTAAATGCTGCGCTTTGTGCGCCATCACATTTCCGGAGTATGTTGTCCAACTCAGTATAGTCGGGTAATGGGCGGTTGATGTATTTCCACCAAGGGTAATCGGGACCGAACGTCCATGGCCATTTTTCTACAAATACTACATCGTCGCCAAGGCTTTGTACACTTTTGCGGAGGTTTTGCTCGAGCGAATCGGTGATGGTGAAAACGGTGATGATGGCGAAAATACCGATGGTGATGCCCAGTAGGGAAAGGAATGTACGCAGTTTATTTACCACTAATGCGTTTAAGGCAAACAAAATACTCTCGCGAAATAAGCCTAAAAATACCATCCTTTTTTTACAAATATACTTCCTTTTTTTGGTATCGGTTATTATTTTTGTTCTAAAGGGTTGACTGGGGCGAAGGGTGACTGTGTGTGATGTGTTTTGTTTATTTAAATGGGTGGTTTTTGGAAAACGACCTAGGAAACGAATTGGGGCGAAATGGCAGTTTTGAGAATTAAAAGCGAGAATGTGCCGTGACGGAGTTAGAAAGGGTATTTTATTTTTATGAGGGGTGTTTTTCGAAATAAAATAGTGTTTTGTAAGACATCGCGTGACCATTGTAAGACATCGAATCGGTTTTGTAAGACATCGCGTGACCATTGTAAGACATCGAATCGGTTTTGTAAGACATCGCATGACCATTGTAAGACATCGAATCGATTCTGTAAGACATCGCATGACCATTGTAAGACATCGCATGACGATTGTAAGGCATCGCGCGACCATTGTAAGACATCGATTGGGCATTGCATGGAGGTGATTTTGGATTTTGAAGAGTTGTGGGGATTTAAAGTGGATATGGTTTGATGCGCTTGAAAGGTGAGTTAGTTTTTTGAGATGATTAATTATGAATATATCGTTAGTTTTGTTGGTAGGGATTATTATTTGTTATGTGTCAGATAGAGAAACTTACATGCGAAGATAACCATATATCAGAAACAGACCTGACCGACTATTAACCTTTGGACATAATAAACAACTAAGTATAGTTTTTTTTCTATTTAACATTGGGTTGCTTTTAATAAATTTTTCAAGTTTTGATTTTAGTGATGCGAAATTGAAAGTTTGGAATCGTACTTCTACGGCACAAAGGCTGATTTAAAACTTGGAGATTTTATTGAAGTTGGTATAAACTCCAACTTTGGACAAAATAGAAAAGCAAAATATATCTAACTTACTGCCACATTGGATGCTGCTATTTGGGGCGCGGAACTTGCTTTGGGAGGAGGGCGTGAACGAATAAATGTAGTGGAGCCAACAGGCTTGATTGAGGATGATCCTAATTTAACTGACAAAAAATTTGCGGGCAATCCTACAAAATCGTATCGGTCGAAGCATCCGTTTAAAGTGGTTGGTGAAATTACCATTTGGCAAGGGCACTCAGCAGAACAGGTTAAAACTATGAAAGACGTTATTGAACGAGCTAAACAACTTGGTATTGAGGCAATAGAGGATTAATCCTTTTGTATGAAACGTTTTTCTGCCCGTGATATTTATTAGGTTTTATGTTATGATAGTATAAATAACAACAACCCTCTTTACTTTTCTGTGAAGAGGGTTGTTGTTTATTGATTTCTTGTTAATTAATAACAGGAGGGTTTCTCCATTGTATTCGATTTAATTTTTAATCAAGTGTATCGTTTGCTGTTTGTTTGCAGACAGAGCATTAAATGTATAAATGCCATTTGCAAACGAACTCATGTCAAATTGAGTAGTGTTTGAATTCATTTCCTGAACAAAGACTAGTTCGCCTAAAGTATTATAAACAGTTACTTTTATTGGCTGACTTATGGTAATATAAAAAATACCATT
>CAIRRW010000443.1 GCA_903881065.1 uncultured Bacteroidota bacterium | reverse complement strand
GGCAGGGAATATATTAAAACAAGTACTGAAGAAGAATCCTAAAAATGAACAGGCGTCAAAAGTACTTGTACAAATAAATGAAATGAAAAAGTAATTTCAGATGAAAAAAAAGAAAACATCTTTTTTTAAAAAGGTATTAATTTCATTATCAGTAATCTTATTACTGATAACAACTGTTGGTGGATACCTTGCTTACAGAACAATTTATCAATCAAACATTAATTTAGGTGACAAAAAATCACAGTTTATATACATACACACAGGTTCTACATTTGAGGATGTTATTAAAATATTAGACGAAAATAATTACTTGAAAAACCGCTCCACTTTTGAATGGTTAGCCGAAAAGAAGAAATATAATAAAAGTGTGAAGCCCGGAAAGTATCGTATTCTGGCATCAATGAGTAATAATGCGTTGATTAATTTATTACGAGGTGGAATTCAGGAACCTGTTGAAATTAATTTTAATGGACTCCATACTGTTGACCAGCTGATGTCACGCGTTGGAAGAAGAATCGAAGCTGATTCGTCTTCTCTTCTAAATGCTATTCATGATAATAGTTACATGAAAAAATATGGATTTAATGCTGATAATCCGCAAGCTTTATTTATTCCAAATACTTATCAATTTTACTGGAATACTTCCGTTGATGAATTTATGGATAGAATGGCAAAGGAATATAAATCATTCTGGACAGAAGAGCGCAGAAAGAAAGCCAGGCAAATTGGATATTCGCAAACCGATGTTTCTATTTTAGCTTCAATTGTTCAGGGTGAACAGTGTTGTGACAATGAAGAAAAGAAGATTATTGCCGGACTTTATATAAATCGTTTAAGAAAAGAAATGTCTCTACAATCGGACCCTACAGTGATTTATGCTATTGGGAATTTTAATATTCAACGTGTTTCTACTGAGCAAACCCGATTCCCATCCCCTTTTAATACATACGTAAATAAAGGATTGCCGCCAGGACCAATCAGTTTTGTACAGGAGTCTTCAATAGATGCTGTGCTTAATTATTCAAAAAACGACTTTATATATATGTGCGCAAAGGAAGATCTGTCGGGTAAACATTATTTTACTAAAACATACGAGCAGCATCAGATTTATGCACGAAAATACCGTGAAGCTTTGAATGCACGAAACATTCATTAATGGAAATATTCTATATTTGCACTCTTAAAATATAAAAAATGACAAAAATTAAATTTGGAACCGACGGATGGAGAGCCATCATTGCAAAAGATTTTACAGTTGATAACGTAGCTCGAGTTACAATTGCAACCGCTGCCTGGGTTAAGAATAAGTTTGAGAAACCTTCTGTAGTTGTTGGTCATGATTGCAGATTTGCAGGTGAATTATTTGCAGAAACTACTGCTAAAGTGTTTGCAAATGCTGGGATTAAAGTATTTCTTGCAAAGGATTTTGTTTCTACTCCTATGGTTTCACTTGGGACAAAGAACAAAGGTGCTTCGCTTGGCGTTATCATCACTGCATCTCACAATCCTCCTTCATATAATGGATATAAATTAAAGGGAAGTTTTGGTGGACCGCTCTTGCCGGAACATGTTCAGGAAGTAGAAGATATTATCCCTGATAAAAATAATGTGGATGTTGAAAAACTTTCTATTGAGGGTTTTGTAAAAGCGGGAATGATTGAATACATTGACTTGGAAACAATGTACGTAGATCATGTAGAAAAGAATTTCGACATGAATGCGATACGTAATACTAAAATGAATTTTGCTTATGATGCGATGTATGGCGCAGGGCAAAACGTAATGCGAAGAATTCTGCCAGATATTACCTTTCTTCATTGCGATTATAATCCTGGTTTTGAAGGACAGGCACCTGAACCTATTCATAAAAATCTGATACCTTTTTCCACTTTAATTTCTGAAAGCGGAGACATTGATTGTGGACTAGCTACCGATGGAGATGCTGACAGAATCGGGCTTTACAATAGCAAAGGAGAATTCGTGGATTCACATCACATCATTTTATTGCTGATTAATTATATGGTTTCTCAAAAGAAAATGACGGGTAAAGTGGTGAATGCATTTTCGGTAACTCCACGAGTTAAAATGATGTGTGAACATTACGGTTTGGAGTATCAGGTTACTAAAATTGGATTTAAATATATTGCTGCCATAATGATTAATGAAGATGTATTACTTGGTGGCGAAGAGAGTGGGGGCATAGCAATAAAAGGACATATACCTGAGCGAGATGGCATTTGGATGGGACTTACCATCTGGGAATATATGGTTAAATCAGGTAAAACACTTGATGAACTGATTAAGGAAGTTTATAAAATTGTTGGTGAATTTAAGTTCGAGCGCAGTGATATGCATTTAAAGGAAGAAGTGAAAGTTGCAATTGTAGAAAATTGCAAAAACAATAAATACACTTCTTTTGGACCATACAAAGTGGAGCGGGTTGAAACAGTCGATGGATGGAAATATTTCTTTGGAAACGATGAGTGGATGATGATACGTGCTTCCGGTACTGAACCTGTTTTGCGTAATTATGCCGAAGCTGAAACAACCGAGAAAGCTTTTGCAATATTAAAGGCAACTGAAAAAACGTTATTGGGTTAAGTTGTAATTCGTTTATAGGTTCCTTCGTTTATTAGTAAAGCGAACAAGAAAGTCCTGAAGAGATTCAGGACTTTCTTGTTTTGTAAAGCATTTGTTCGGCTGTTCTTCAATAATTTATTTCAGTTTAGAAAGAAGGGCAGGTTTTTATAATAATTTGCGATATTTGCAGCCTTATAAATAGAATTAAAACAATAAAAGTATATAAAAGATGAGCGAAGGCAGACAGATAATATTTTCGATGGTGAATGTAAGCAGGACATTGCCTGCGGGTAAAACAATATTAAAGGATATTTATTTATCTTTTTATTATGGTGCTAAAATAGGTATTCTTGGATTGAATGGTTCAGGAAAATCAACATTGTTGAAGATAATTGCAGGTGTAGAGAAAAATTATCAAGGAGAAATACATTTCTCTCCCGGATATAAAATAGGGATGTTGGAACAGGAACCTCAGCTGGATGATACAAAAACAGTGATTGAAATAGTGCGAGAAGGTGCTGCCGAACATGTGGCTATATTGAATGAGTATGAGGCGGTGAATAATAAATTTGCTGAGGAAATGACCCCAGAGGAGATGGATAAATTAATTAATCGTCAAGCGCATTTACAGGATTTGATCGATCAGTTTGACTTATGGAATCTTGATAACAGACTTGAACAGGCAATGGAAGCATTGCGTTGCCCGGAAAGTGATGCGTCAGTAAAAAACTTATCAGGAGGAGAGAGAAGACGAGTAGCACTTTGTAGATTGTTAATTCAGGAGCCGGAAATATTATTGCTTGATGAGCCTACCAACCATTTGGATGCAGAAAGTGTTGATTGGTTGGAGCAGCATCTACAAAATTATAAAGGTACAGTAATAGCTGTAACTCACGACAGGTACTTCCTTGACAATGTTGCCGGATGGATTTTGGAATTGGATAGAGGTGAAGGTATCCCTTGGAAAGGTAACTATTCGGACTGGTTGGAGCAGAAACAAAAACGCTTGGCTACTGAAGAGAAAACAGAAAGTAAGCGTCAGAAAACATTGTTGCGTGAGTTGGATTGGGTGCGTCAGGGAGCTAAAGGTCGCCAGTCTAAATCAAAAGCACGTCTTCAGAATTATGAGAAAATGCTTGGCGAGGATGTAAAAGATAAAGAGGAGAAGCTGGAATTATTTATTCCTAATGGTCCGCGATTGGGTAACGATGTGATTGAAGCGATTGAAGTATCGAAAGCCTTTGGTGATAAATTATTGTATGAACACCTTAATTTTAAATTACCTCCTGCCGGTATTGTTGGTATTATTGGACCTAATGGTGCAGGTAAAACTACTTTGTTCAGAATGATTATGGGGGAAGAAAAGCCCGATACAGGCGAATTTAAAGTAGGCTCAACAGTGAAGATTGCTTATGTAGATCAAAGCCATACGGAGATTGACCCTAATAAAACAATTTATGAAGTACTTACTGGTGGTCATGAGAACATTGTAATTGGCGGACAAACATTGAACTCAAGAGCATACGTGTCCAAATTTAATTTCAATGGAAGTGATCAAGGGAAGAAAACAGGAATATTATCTGGCGGTGAACGTAATCGCTTGCACCTTGCATTAACATTGAAGAAAGAAGCGAACGTATTGTTGCTGGATGAGCCAACCAACGATTTGGATGTAAACACACTGCGTGCATTGGAGGAAGCATTACAGGATTATGCAGGTTGTGCTGTTATTATTTCTCACGACAGATGGTTTTTAGATAGAGTTTGTACTCACATCCTTGCTTTTGAAGGTAATTCGCAGGTGTATTATTTTGAAGGAGGATATTCGGAGTATGAAGAGAATAAAAAGAAACGCCTTGGAAATGTGGAACCAAAGCGAGTTAGATATAAAAAGCTAACCGTATAATTGGTTTAGCGTTTTTATCCTGAAGCTTATATTAAAATTGGGCTAAAGCCCGCCAATTCTTACTTTTCAATAACCCCAGCCTTAAGGCTGGGGTTAAACCAACACTCTGAAAAGGGCTTTAGCCCTAACGTTTATCTTTCATTTTAATTATTCAAACCAATGAATAAAGCCAAACAAAAGAATACCAGTTTTAAATCTCCCAACCAAATAAAGCCGCCTACAGTTGAGAATAAGAATTGGCTTGTACTGTTAATTGTGATTTCTATTGCCTGCATCACGTTTATTGTTTTTTATCCTTCTTTAAAATGTGGTTTCGTTGACAGGTGGGACGATCAGGAATACGTAACTGCTAGTCCGTTGGTTATTAATAATGCCATACCTGTTAATCAAATCTTTCATACTCCTATTTCGCTCAATTACCACCCGCTTACCATACTTACTTTGGCATATAATTATAAAATAGGCAAGCTGAATCCAATGGGGTATCATCTTTGGAATGTATGGTTACATGTATTAAATACAATACTTGTTTTCCTGTTTGTTTTTCTTTTAACCAAACGAAATTTATTAATGGCAGCTATCGTCTCGCTGTTTTTTGGTATACATCCGATGCACATAGAATCGGTAACATGGGTGAGCGAACGGAAGGATGTGTTGTATGTATTTTTCTTCCTTGCCGGACTTATATCTTATTTAAAATTTATCGAGCAAAAAAAACGTATATGGTATTTAGTTACCCTTGTTTTATTCATCCTTTCCTGCCTTTCCAAAGCAATGGCAGTGGTTTTTCCTATTGTTCTGCTATTAATTGATTGTTTCAACAGTGAATCCAAGGATAAACTGCCGCTATGGAAACGACTATCAATAATTAATAAGCTGCCTTTCTTTATTATTTCGCTGGGTGTAGGTATTGTTGCTTTTACTATTCAGCAGAATGGCAAAATATTGTCGGCAATGAGTGAGTATAGTTTTATCGAACGGATTATGTTTGCTTCGTATGGGTTGCTGATGTATATGGTTAAACTAATTGCTCCTGTTAATTTATCGGCATTTTATGCTTATCCCAGTCTGGGTGATAACAGGGCACTGCCAGTGATTGTTTATCTCGCGCCTTTTATTGTGGCAGGTTTATTTGGTATGGTTTATTTGTTCTTCAGAAAAGAAAAGATGATAGTATTTGGTTCTCTTTTTTATCTTATAACAATTATGCTGGTACTCCAGTTTGTTTCTGTGGGCAATGCTATAATGGCAGACCGTTACAGCTACCTTTCCTATATTGGTTTATTATTAATGGCAGCTCATATTGTAAATTTAGCTTTCAATAAAAGTGGCAAACTTACGTCATTAAAATATCCGTTGGTGATAGTGATAGGTATTGCAGCGGCGGTTTTTGGTCATCAAACGTATGGGCAAATAAAAGTATGGACTAATACGGAAACGCTTTGGACAAATGCTATTAATATTGACCCGCAACGCTGTTATTTAGGATATTTTCATAGGGGTGACTGGTACGAAAAAAACAAACAATTTGAGTTGGCAATAGCTGATTTCAGTAAGTTGTTGGAGATTGACCCAAGTAAGGAATTTGTTTATTTTAATAGAGGAGCGTGTTATTCGAGCCTGGGGAAAGACTCGCTGGCATTGAATGATTTTGATATGGCGGTGAAGCTCGGTTCCTCTAACGCAGATGCGTATTATAACAGAGGACGCATACTTGCAGCGTTCGGAAAGGATAGTGCTGCATTATCGGATTATAATAAGGCGATAGAATTGAACCCTCGTTCGGCTTTGTCGTATATGAACAGGGGCGTTATTTATTACAATAGGCAGCAGCCCGACTTGGCTATTGCTGATTATAATAAGGCGATAGAAGCTGAACCTACTTTGGATATTTCCTATTATAATCGTGGGGTGGTATATTATGGCAATAAGCAGTTTGATTTGGCTTTAGCCGATTTTACGAAAGCGATTGCATTAAATGCTACGGTATTTCAGTATTGGGAATACAGCGCTTTGACCAAAGAAGCACTTGGCAGAACAGAGGAAGCGAAGACGGACAGGCTGAAAGCGCAAGAACTTAATAAACATTGATAGTTCGATTAGCTGATGCGTTAGGAGGAAAATAAAAGTAAGAAACCTGATTTTAGTCAGCTATTTATTGAATTATAAGCGGTTAATTGCGGACGATAAATAATAAGAACTAATAAAAAAGTACAACAAAGGAGAAAAGAAGATTTTAAACTAGACATATTTGAGTGCTAATAAAAAAGACTGACACATTCCGATTGAGAATGTGTCAGTCTTTTTTTTTGCTAAAACCTAAAAGGTATTTCGGAAAAACATAAAGGTATTTTGAAAAAACGTAAAGGTATTTGAGAAAAACGTAAAGGTATTTTGGAAAAGCGTAAAGGTATTTCAGAAAAACATAAAGGTATTTGAGAAAAACGAATAGGGTATTTTGGTAAAACGTAAAGGTTTTTCGAAAAAACTAAAAGGTATTTCAGAAAAACGTAAAGGTATTTGTCAAAAACCTTTAGCCTTAGTAAGTAACATAAAAGGAATACGGCATTAAATATCAATAACTTAACAATAAATAAATAATAATTAACTTAAAAAAACAAAAAAATGGAAAAAGCAATTCACATGGATCCGAGTTTTACCTTGGATGAAAAAATTAAAAAAGGCAAGGAAGCCGGAGAAAAATTTCAGTCGGATACAAATGTGGATGTTCAGGCAAAAGGTGCTGATATTGCAACAAAAACAACATTAGCTACAAAAGCTTCTGATTTGGTAACTTCGTTGGAAACTCAATTGGCGGCAGCAATAACTGCCAAAAAAACTGCTGAAACTAATTTGGATTCATCCTACAATTCGGGAGTTGATAAGGCAAATGAAATTTATCCGAACAATGCAGAAATTTTAAAAGGGTTGAGTTTAACCATGTCTTTGCATAATAAAAATGTTGCTATATGCGGACAAACGATTGGCTGTTCGGCCGTTCAGAGCTTGCACAGCGGCAAAGTAAATGCACATTGGCATTCTTTAAAATTTGCAAAAGATTTTAAAGTGATGGAAACAACAGATGCTTTAGGCACAATGGACGAAACGAAGTATTATCCTGCAAACCCTACTTCGTTTGATAATTCCAAAGGTGGAGAAATAACGCCTAAAACATTAGGTGTGCCTACTTGGTGGAGAGTGTATGGGCATAATGCCTCGGGTGATGGAGTTTGGAGCGACCCATTTGGTGGATTTCCGATTCATTAATCCTTTAAATTAAAATTCAAAAATCGTTGTTGAGAAATGGCGGGATTTTTTTTGTTTTCTTTTTCTCTCATTCTTTTGTCTT
>CAIRRW010000442.1 GCA_903881065.1 uncultured Bacteroidota bacterium | reverse complement strand
GCCCGCCCCCCGAGCCTTTGTTCCAGTCGTTTTGTGCTTCCCGAAACGAAATTTAGCGCAATGGAGCTTAAAGAAAACCCTTGACTGATGCTCCCTTGTTCCCGTATTTTTCCAGTTGCCGGAACGGCATCATTAAATTGTTTTTGGGTGGAATCAATTTGCGGTAGCAAATTGTTTTCAACCGAAAACTCCTTATCCATATAAATATTTTGTTCTAGTAATAATACTGGAACAATAATATGATTACAATTTGTAACTATACAACCATTATTTGCATCTGAAAACAGGGGACGAAGAAGGGTAAGGGCTGTTAATTTCTCTTGGGTTATTAACGACTTATCAACCAAATTTAGGTAGTTATCAACAAGTAAATCGGTGTAGGTTTTATTTAAACAGGAAACTAAAAGGGATGTATTGAATCCGATTTGAAAACCTGAATTTGTGCCATGAAATACATACTTGTTTTTATCGAATATTCCGGCATCTGTAGCACGTTTTATATGCAAATGGGCTGTTTTCTTGCAGTACAGTCCATTTCGCTTGGTAGCAATCGCCTTGTTGGTTATTTTGAATACTGGTTCTTCTACCTGTGCATTTTCATTGCGTTGCAGAAATTTAGCGTACATATCCAGTATTCCGAAAACAGTAGCTTCTACCGATGCTTTGATTATTACCGCTCTGAATGTACTTTTTTTGCTTAATCCATGCTTTAAACGGAAGTCTTCAGGGCTTTCTTCGTACTCTTTTATTGTGGCAGCGTTATACTTCTTTATATGCTCTGCAATCGCCTGTTTGGTGAACTGGTAATGAATCTGTAAATAGATTTTTTTCATTTCTTTATTAATTGTTTTATGTGAACTCAAGTATTTTATTTTCTTTTACAATGGTGGTTACAAATGGAAATTCGTTTTTCGGCACTTGCTCTATTTGTGTCATCAGGCTTTTGTAGCCCGAAAAAGCAACGTACTTAGTGCCGTTCTTTATAATTTGTAGCCATAAACATCTTTCTCCCTTATCTCCATATTTGGATGCTTCTATTTTATAATCCACTACTGTTATTTCGCAGTTAAGCAAATTGTCCATCCTTATTTTATCTCCTGTGAAATTTTGCAGGGTTGACTTTATTCCTAGGTCTCTAAAGTTTTTCATTTCATTAATGCGTTGATTAAATTTTTACTGTTGCAATGTTTTGTCCATCCTTTGTAAGATGCGATAGATGCAGCGTTTCTATTGTTTGCCATCATTCGCGCGAAATTCTTTTTTATTCCTTTTCTTAAAAGTGTATGCGTGTGAAAGGAAACATAACCGACAAAATCGATCCCTCGAGCTGCAACAGGAAATACCTGGTAGTTTCCTTTGATAGTCAATTTAAGGTTGTGATGAAAGTATTCTCTCATTTCAGCAAGCAACTGATGCAGGTAAGGCTTGTTATCCGCCAGTATTATAATGTCGTCAGCATATCTGAAATAATACTGTACACGCAAATTTTCTTTTATCCAGTGGTCGAAATACGTGAGATAGAAATTAGCAAAGTATTGACTTAGGTAGTTGCCGATGGGCAAACCTGCCGCACTGTCAATTATCTCATCCAGTAACCATAAAAGACCTGCATCTTTAAATTTTCTACGCAACAGTTCCTTCAGGATGTCATGATTGACATTTGGATAAAATTTAGTAATGTCCAGCTTAAGGCAGTATTGCGTATTAGGAACATCGTTTAATGCTTTACGCAACGAGCGTAGAGCTGCGTGTATTCCTTTGCCTTTGATGCAGCTGTACGTGTCGGCTGTGAATGTTGAAACAAAAATCGGTTCAAGAATATTCATAATAGCATGGTGCGTTATTCGGTCAGGAAAATAGGGCAACCTGAAAACCTCCCGCTCTTTGGGTTCATATACAAAGAACGTAGTATATGGAGATGTTTTATAGGTTCTGTTTTTAAGCATTTCGTGCAGCTTTAAAATATTTTCTTCTCTTTTTTTATCGTGTATTAATACACCGTACTGTTTTGTTTTTCCACTCCTTGCCAGTTCATCTGCCAGTTGCAGGTTTTCAATGCTGCAAACCTTTTCGTACAGATTATTTATTCTTTTCATTGCCTTTGCTTTTAAAAGTCGCTTTCTCATCGGTACTAACGCCTTTCATTTGTTAATTTATTTTTTGCCATGTCGGCAAGGTTTGCGCTGCTATTTTTAATACAGCATAGGTGAGAACCTGAAATCGTATTCGTATAATCGTTATTCGTATTCGAGTTCGAGAACCCGAAGCCGGAACTGAACCGACCAGCGTTCTAACAGCGCACAACCATTTTTACTCTTTGTGTGTTTTCAGGATTACAAAAACTTCTTCAAAATTTTCAACAGCGTGCATCGCTTTGTCGTGAGATTGAAAGCAAAGGCGAGAACCCGAAATCGTATACGAATAACCGTTAAGCGAAAGCGAGCGCGAGAACCCGAAGCCGGAACGATTTTTCTTATCTGCTTTTATACGATTCCACAACTCATACTTTGTCTGATTGTTATCAGTGTAGTCAGGTCGCCATCCTTCATTGATGACTTCCGTAATAATTACTGCCTGATAACAAGCTGTGATATATTTCTGTAGTTCCTTTGGAAATTCAGCAACTGAAGGTAATTTTGAATCAATGCCTTTTTGCTGACAAACCTGCTCCCATGTAGTGATTTTTTTGTAGTCCATCTTAATTGTTTTTTTTGATTAATATTATATTCATTGTTTCAATAAATTGATTTCCGAAATAGTCAGATAATTCTTCCGTTGGAAAGCAAAGGCGAGAACCCGAAAACGTATCCGTATAATCGTAATACGCAATCGAGCGCGAGAACCCGAAGCCGGAAGTTTCCTTTTTGTAAACTGGAAACCATTTTGTTTGTTTGCTATTATCGTAATCTGCTTCCCATCCTTCACAAAGTACTTCCGCAATAATCCATATATCCGCTATTGCATTTTGAGCTTCCTGAAAATTATTCTTTGGTGTCGGGAATGGAATAATGTCTTTACGGTCAATTCCCTTAACCTTATAAGCATCTGCTACTATTTTTACCTTATCGGTAATTTTATAACATAAAGCTTCTTTTCCAAATGCCTTTTCAAGCATAAGTTTTAATTCTTTGGATGCGGTAGGGTAGAGCCTTATCGCTTCACTTTCGCTGATTGTTAATTCTGTTTTTTTCATTGCGTTTTTATTTATTGTTATTTTAATTTTTGTTCTAATTCGGTTAATGAAGATTTTATATACGCTTCGTGCAAGACTTCTAATTTGAATTGCTGCTCAAGTGTTTCTGCTATGAATCGAGGGTCATCGTCGCCTAATTCAAAATCTGCCGCAGATATAATATCGTAACGCTCTTTC
>CAIRRW010000441.1 GCA_903881065.1 uncultured Bacteroidota bacterium | reverse complement strand
CTTTTTCTAATCCTTACTTTAACTGCAACTTCTTCGTTTAAAACTTATGCAGGAACTCTTATATTAGAAGGGAAATATCAAAATGAAAATTTATATGTAATAAATGGACCAACTGAAAATACTGTTGGTTTTTGTACGTATCAAGTTTCAATAAATGGAAGAGTTTCAACCGACGAAGTAAATTCAAGCTCATTTGAAATTGATTTTACCCAGTTTAATATACTGCCAGGTACACACGTTATAGTAAAAATTGATCATAAAGATGATTGTAGCCCACGAGTAATCAATCCACAAGTACTCCAACCACGCGCTACTTTTGAAGTATTAGACATTAATATTGATAAAAATGAAATATTAAGCTGGACTACTAAGAATGAAATGGGGCCTTTGCCTTATATAGTTGAACAGTTTCGTTGGCATAAGTGGGTAAAAATCGGAGAAGTGATGGGAACGGGAATGTTGTCCAAAAATGTATATTCTTTTAAAGTAATACCTCATTCTGGAGAGAATAGATTTAGAGTAAGGCAAGTTGGTTATAGTGATGAATCAAAAAAATCGAGTGCTATTACTTATGTTTCAAATGTTATTACACCTACCTATGTAATTTCCAGAGATAACAAAACAATTACATTTTCTGACGGTACTTTGTATCAGGTTTATGATGCCTATGGAAAAATAGCCAAACAAGGTTTCGGACGAAATATGGATGTTTCAAACCTTAATAAGGGCTTGTATTATATTTGTTTTGATAATGTAGTAATTGATTTTAAAAAGAAGAAATAAGCACCCTTTCGTTTATTATTTAATTCTCCCTGGGTAAACTTTTAATGACTGTTCTAAACAAATCATTGCATTTTTCAAGGCTTCTTTATTTAACACGTATGCCAAACGTACTTCATTAATTCCTGAACCTGGAGTTGAATAAAACCCTGTTGCAGGCGCCAACATCACAGTTTGACCTTCATAATCAAAAGATTCCAATAGCCATTGACAAAATTTATCCGCGTTATCTATTGGTAATCGGGCAATGCAATAGAATGCGCCGCTTGGCTTAGGACAAAAGACACCTTCCATTTTGTTTAATGCCTCAATAAGATAATCTCTTCGCCCGACATATTCCATTTGAACTTTATCAAAATATTCTTTAGGAGTTTCCAATGCTGCTTCTGCACCTATCTGTCCAAATGTTGGAGGGCTCAATCGTGCCTGTGCAAATTTCATTGCGGTAGTCATCACTTCTTTATTTTTTGAAATCATGGCACCTATTCTTGCTCCGCAGGCACTGTATCGTTTAGAAATTGAATCTAAAAGAACAACATTATTTTCGATTCCTTGCAGATGCATGACCGAAACATATTCTTTTCCATCATAACAAAATTCACGATAGACTTCATCGCTTAATAAAAACAAATCATATTTAAGAACCAATTGTTTTAACAACTCCAGTTCCTCTCGAGTATATAAATAACCTGTTGGATTACCAGGATTGCAAATCATTATTCCTTTTGTTTTAGGAGTAATTAATTTTTCAAAATCTGAAATAGGAGGTAAAGCAAACCCTGATTCAATAGTTGATTTTACCGGTTTAATTATTACATCGGCAGCGCATGAGAAACCATTATAATTGGCATAGAAAGGCTCAGGAATGATTATTTCATCGCCAGCATTAAAGCAGGTCATCATCGCTATTTCAATAGCTTCTGAGCCGCCTGTTGTAATAATGATATCTTCCAGAGCTACCGGCATTTTGAAGCCATTATAATAAGTTGCCAGTTTTTTTCTGTAAGATTCAAATCCTGCAGAATGAGAATATTCCAATACCTTGATATTTGAATTCTTTATGGCATTAAGCATTGTTTCCGGAGTTTCAATATCCGGTTGCCCAATATTTAAATGATATATTTTCTTTCCTAATTTTTTTGCAGCTTCGGCAAATGGAACCAATTTACGAATTGGAGAAGAAGGCATTGTGGTGCCTTTAATGGATACTTTTGGCATTCTAATTAGTTTATAAAGTTGCCAAAGGTAGTATTTAGTGCTGAATGAGGAAATGATTAAAATTATATATTTAATTTTTTAAAAACATTAAACCCATTGAAACAAAAAACCTTCTTTGAAATTAATCAAAGAAGGTTTTTAAGATACTAATGTATTCTTATTAGTGTTTTTGTTCAGCAGGTGCAGCTGGTGTAGCGCCTGGTGCAGGTGTTGGATCCGGTTTAACAACTCCTTTAATTTTGATAACCTTTGAAGGAACATCAGCATTTGAAGTTAGAGTAACTGTTTTCTCAAAAGCTCCAACTCTATCAGTTGCATAGTGAACTTTAATAACATCTGATGCACCTGGTTTGATTGGTTCTTTAGGCCAAGATGGTGTTGTACATCCGCAAGAACCTACTGCGTTAGAAATAATCAATGGTTCTTTACCCACATTGGTAAATTTGAATTCGCGATTACCATCTGCATTGTGCTCAATTGTACCATAGTCAATCTCTTCTGTCACAAATTTAAACTTTGGAGCATTTGGGTTAACTGGGTTTGGTGTAGCTGTTTCTTGTGCATTTACGCCTATTGCAGCACACAAAATTAATCCTAAAATAATTGTTTTTTTCATTTTTCTGTTTTTTATTAATTGTTATTTATTTATTGTTTATTGAGTTTACTTATTAATAATGTCTTTCTAAAGGAACAGACCCATCGTCTCTTTTTCCATTTGCAGGGAAAGCTTCTTCTACAATTGCCGGTTGAACCACTCCTTTAATTGAAATCACCTTTTCCGGTGTTTTTGAGTTAGAAGAGATGGTAACTGTTTTAGTAAAATTTCCAGCACGTTTTGTATCATACGTTACTTTAATAACATTTGATTCGCCTGGCTTAATAGGTACATCTTTCGGATAAGTAGGAACTGTGCAACCACATGATCCTTTAGCATTTGATATAATCAAAGGTTCTTTACCTGTATTTTTAAATTTGAATTCATACGTTCCATTTCCTCCATATTCAATGGTACCAAAATCGTGAATATCGGTTTCAAAAGTCATTTCTGCCATACTTGTTGAAGCAGGAGTTGTAGCTTTTGCTTCTGTTGTACTCTTTTCCTGTGCGTTAGCAAACACAGAAAATAATGCAACTAAACTGATTGTAAATACTGCCTTTTTCATTTGTAAATCTAAACAATTATGAAGTAAAATATTACGAATAGAATGTTTGCGAAAACCGTGCCAAAATCAATAATTCAAAAGAAAATTTATTTTTTGTAGTTTTGCCGTCCTTTCGAAACGCAAAGAAAGTAATAAATTATGGATATTCCAAAAACATACGACCCCAAACTAACAGAAGACAAATGGTATGCCCATTGGTTGACTCATAAATTTTTTAAATCCACGCCTGACGAACGTGAACCCTATACAATAGTCATACCACCTCCTAACGTAACAGGAGTGCTGCACATGGGGCATATGCTTAATAATACAATTCAGGATGTATTAATTAGGAGAGCTCGAATGCAGGGCAAAAATGCCTGCTGGGTGCCCGGTACCGACCATGCTTCGATTGCTACTGAAGCAAAAGTGGTGGCTTTGCTGAAGGAAAAAGGAATTAAAAAAACAGATTTGTCGCGTGAAGATTTCCTGAAACATGCCTGGGAATGGAAAAATAAATACGGCGGAATCATTCTTAAACAGCTTGAGAAATTAGGTGCTTCCTGCGATTGGGACCGTACCCGATTTACTATGGAAGATGATTTGAGCGAAGCTGTAATTGATGTTTTTATTGACCTGTATAATAAAGGGCAGATATACCGCGGTGTGAGAATGGTGAACTGGGATCCGCAAGGGTTGACAGCTGTTTCGGATGAAGAAGTTATACATAAGGAGGTAAATTCGAAGTTATATTATGTAAAATATAAAGTTGAAAATACAACGGATGAATGGGTAACTATTGCTACCACACGACCTGAAACTATCCTTGGAGATACGGCTGTTTGTGTACATCCTGATGATGAACGATACAAACATTTGAAAGGCAAACGTGTGATTATTCCTATGGTTAACCGCTCGGTGCCAGTTATTTTTGACACGTATATTGATTTGGAATTTGGTACCGGAGCTTTGAAAGTAACACCGGCACATGATATTAATGACTATAATCTTGGGGTAAAGCATAATCTTGAAGTGGTTGATACCATTGCTCCGGACGGAAAGATGAGTGCTGCGGCACAATTCTATATTGGCGAAGATAGATTTGCGGTTCGTAAAAAAATAGCGAAAGACCTTGATGAAATGGGTCTGTTAGTAAAGGTTGAAGACATCAAAAATAAAGTTGGTTATTCCGAAAGAACAGATGCTGTAATTGAGCCAAAGCTCTCGATGCAATGGTTTTTGAAGATGGATACCATTTCCAAACCTGCTTTGGAAAATGTATTGAACGGCGAAATAAAACTTATTCCTGAAAAGTTTGTAAACACTTACAAACACTGGATGGAAAATGTTCACGACTGGTGTATCTCCCGTCAATTGTGGTGGGGACAACAAATTCCTGCATGGTATGACAACAAAGGGAATACAGTAGTTTGTAAAACGAAGGAAGAAGCATTATCGAAATTAAAAATTAAGAATGCTGAATGCAGTATAGAAGATGTTAAACAGGATGAAGATGTGCTTGATACTTGGTTTTCTTCTTGGCTGTGGCCTATTTCTGTTTTTGATGGTTTCAAGAATCCTGATGGTGCCGATATTAAATATTATTATCCAACGAATGACTTAGTAACTGCTCCTGAAATATTATTTTTCTGGGTGGCGCGTATGATTATTGCAGGGTATGAATATCGCGGAGCAAAGCCTTTTACCAATGTATATTTAACGGGTATTGTTCGTGATAAACAAGGCAGGAAAATGAGTAAATCTCTTGGCAATAGTCCTGACCCTATTGAATTGATTGAGAAATACGGTGCCGATGGCGTGCGTGTGGGAATGCTTTTGTGTTCTCCTGCTGGTAATGATTTGCCTTTTGATGAAGGCTTGTGTGAGCAAGGAAGAAATTTTTCGAATAAGATATGGAATGCTTTCCGGTTAATTAATGGTTGGGAAATAGATGCAGCTGCCAAACAAAGTGATGCAAATAAAATTGCGATTGAATGGTTTGAAGCAAAATTTAATGAGCAGCTTGCAATCATCAATGATTTGTATGGTAAATACCGGATGAGCGAGGTGCTGATGACTACTTATAAACTGGTTTGGGATGATTTCTGTGCCTGGTATCTGGAGATGATTAAGCCCGAATTTGTTGACGGAAAATCATTGCCGATAGATAATGAAACATATACTGCAACTATTAATTTCTTCGAGAAATTATTAAAAGTGCTTCATCCTTTTATGCCTTTTATTACTGAAGAAATATGGCATTTGATTGGTGAACGGAAAGAGAAGGATTGTATTATTGTTGCCGAATGGCCAAAGCAAGAAATCTTTGATTCTAATATTTTAAATCACTTTGAAGTAGTAAAAATAACAATTTCAGATATTAGAAATTTCAGAAAAAGAAATCCTTACTTATCAAAACATTGTTTAAATTTATTTACACTCTCAAAAGAGAATAATATTAATTATTTATACTCTACATTAGAAAAAATTGGAAACATTAAGATAAGCGATTGGTCAGACCT
>CAIRRW010000440.1 GCA_903881065.1 uncultured Bacteroidota bacterium | reverse complement strand
TGTTCGGTTACATCCAAATGTATTCCAACCGAGCCAACCAATGTGCCTTTATCATTGTATCTGGGAGCACCACTTATTACCCACCATTTTTCTTCTCCCTTTTTGTTTTTCACTTTTAGTGAATACATATCAGAAATTTCCTTCTTTCTGTTTTCCAATTTGTCAGAAACAAGTACTAATGAATTTTTATCGGTGAATAAATCGGAAGCTTTCTTTCCTACCAATTCTTGAAGATTATATCCTGACATGTTGCAGAAACTATGATTTGCAAATTGTATATTGTCATTAATATCTACTTCAAGCAAACCAAGATTCATATTAGCAATAATGTTCCTATATTTTTCTTCCTGCAGTTTTAAATTTTGTTCCGCTTCCTTTCTTTTATTTATGTCGATAGCAAGCGAGGTGAGTTCAGGATGATTATTTTCTACCTGTGGATATTGCACACTTTGCCCCATCCAAATTTCTCTGCCATCTTTTGTAATTAATGGAAATTCAAAATAGGTAGTAGGTATTTTCTTAGCAATCTGATTACTATATAATTCATAAGCTTGTTTCTTATATTCATTCTTTATCAACTGTGAATACCTCATCGTCATTAGCTCTTCTCTGGAATAGCCAGTTATATGTTCAGCGCTTTCATTTACATAAGTGAAAAATCCTTCAAAATTAATTTTATAAATAATATCAGTTGCCTTCTCAAGGATTGTTCTGTAGTTTAATTCTGATTGTTTTAATTTATCCTTTTGAAGATTTACAGTATCGTAAAGTTGTTTTACTTCTTCTGCACTTATTTCTTTTGCTTTAAGGAGATGTAAAAGGTCAATTAAAGGATCATGAATTGAAAAATCATTTAAAGATAATTTGTATTCCGCTAATAAATTTGTTGACTCAAACCAAGGCGTACCAATAAAAAGGTAACAGTTTTCTTTTTCCAAATATTCAAATTGCCCTCTAAGAATAATATTTTTATCATTCTTTTTTTCCAAAATAACAAGTTGGTTATCTAATTGAGCTAGGTCCTGAAAAGAAAGCAAAGAAATATTAGGTCTTTTAATTTTAAAGAAGTCAGAAAAATTATATGTTTTACGGATGGTACAGAATTTTTCCAAAGACTTCCCTATTGACTCTACTTTCAAATCACTGTTGATAAGAATATAGAATGGAAACAGTCTGTCGAACTGACTTTTACTAAAATTAAATTGTACCTGATTCATTTACCAACTTATTTTAAATATGTCAAAATGATCGTCACATTGATCGCTTTTACTAATCTCGATGCTAACTGGTGTATTAAACATTTTACCTAATCCAATTAACAATCCTTTTACAAATGGCTGAAGCCCCTCTCTTTCAGAAAAATATTGAATATCCATGCTTCTTTCATTAATGTTATCCAACTTGAATTCGGGAGGAGTAAGTTTAGGATACATAAGCATTATTCGATTGTGAAAAACAGGTAGATTTAAAAGGAATCCTTTTAAATCATTACCTCCTGCCAAAAGCAGAGCACCATATTTTTCTTTAGCAGTTCTGAGTACCCACCATTCACCAAACATTTCCAATACTGAAGAAACCGGCACATTAAGTTCTGAGGAGATTGCAACGGCTAGCTTAAATGTAATAGCATCATCGTAAGGTTCATTACTTATGAAAAAGTCAATCTCAACACCACTGCTTTTTTTTATTGCATCCCATTTCGTTTCCCCGAAATTTTCTTTAACTAGTTCTTCAATGGATTTGTTTATTATTCCATACATACTACAAAACCGTTTTGTTTAATATATCCTAAAGGCATTTTTTCTCCAATAACTGTTATTGCATTTCCATTTTGTTTGTTTTTTCCGGTTAAATAGATGTCTGCAAGTACGAGTGCTTTACAGAAAGGAATTGATAATAACTGAACTACAGCTCCACCCTTTTTGCTCAAGAAAGCTAATTCCCATGCCATGCGTGATAAGTATCCATCTGTTTGATCGGCGAAAACAACATTAAATCCTTCTGCTTCAAAGCGTTTTTTTAAATCACTAAGATTATAAACCTGACCTGGATGCTCATGTTGTAACCAAACTTCATGGTCGCTAAACCATTTTTTCGGGAAAACAGAAGATTGTTTAATATTCGGCATTTTCACCATTAAGTGTCCGCCAATACGCAACTTTTTATAAGCATCGGCAAAGGGCATATTTTCTTTTTCAATATGTTCGAAAACGTCTACTGAATAAATTAAATCAAATTCGTTTTTAGGGAGACTATTTATATATCCGTCATATATATCCAAGTTGTTTAGCTTTAATTTGTCTTGAGCAAAACGTACGTTCTTTAAAGCATCAGGGTCAATATCAAGAGATGTTATTTTTGCATTTTTTAATCCACGCGCCATCATAAATGAATATTCACCGTAACCACATCCTAAGTCAAGAACATTTTTTACTTCACCAAGTGATAATTTTGAAACCTGTTTGCGAAAAACAATAGATCTTGCGTAATTACCAATATTTGTATATCCAAATATTTTATTTATCAATTTAGATAGAATTGGACTTGCTTGCATTCTTCCACTTAACAATGGTTGTGTGGCACCG
>CAIRRW010000439.1 GCA_903881065.1 uncultured Bacteroidota bacterium | reverse complement strand
TATTAATTTATAAATTATAAAAGGATTAACGTTTACTGAATTGGAAACGCTTACGAGCTTTTTTCTGACCCGGTTTCTTACGTTCAACCATTTTAGGATTACGTGTCATCAAACCTTCTGCTTTAAGCAACGGTTTTAGATTTGCATCCACTTCTACTAAAGCACGGGCAATTGCTAATCTTACAGCTTCTGCCTGACCTGTTACCCCGCCCCCTTTTACAGTTACTTTCACATCATATTCACCCAATGTTTTTGTTACATTGAATGCCTGATTAACTTTGTATTGTAAAGTGGTTGTTGTGAAATACGACTTATAATCTTTATCATTGATTATTACCTCGCCTTTTCCTTTTTGCACGTAAGCACGTGCTACAGCGGTTTTTCTTCTACCAAGAGTATTTACTACTTCCATTATTTATTTTATTGAATTTAATTTGATTTCTTTTGGAGTTTGAGCAGCATGAGGATGTTCTGCTCCTGCATATATATATACGTTGCGTCTCAAAGCGTCGCCTAATCTGTTTTTTGGTAACATTCCGCTTACAGCTTTTCTGATAACCTCAGTAGGTTTTTTAGCTAACAACTCTTTTGGAGTAGCAAAACGTTGACCGCCTGGGTAACCAGTGTGGCGAACATATTCTTTATCAGTTAATTTTTTACCTGTCAACTTGATTTTTTCAGCATTAATGATGATTACATTATCGCCAGTATCTGCGTGAGGAGTGAAATTTGTTTTGTTTTTTCCTCTTAAAATAAAGGCTACTTCAGATGCCAAACGACCTAATACTTCGTTCTCAGCGTCAATTATAACCCATCCTTTGTTTACAGTTTCTTTGCTTGCTGAAACCGTTTTATAGCTTATTGCTTCCACTTTTTTTTGTATTAATTAATTTACTTTTTACTTCCTGCTTTTTTTTAACGGGGTGCGAAGATAAACAACTTTTTATTCCTGACAAAATAAATAAACAAATAATTGTTCAAAACTCTTTCAAACCCATGTTTTTAGAAAAAGTATTAATTATGAGTTAAGAATGGAGGATTTTACTAAAAATGAACGGAAAATTTAAACACTATATTATTAGTATAAGAAATATTATTTGGCAATATTAATGGCTGAGGAGAGATGTTTTTTTTGATTACTTATTTATTCATAGGTAATTTCCAATTCCTCTCCGTTCATTATTCCTAAGTAGCTATTGTATCTTGAAACGGCAATTTCTCCGACTTCAACAGCGGCTATTATGGCACATTTAGGTTCGTTGAGGTGCAGGCAATTATTAAATTTGCAATTATTCCGTATTGCTCGCATTTCGGAGAAGTAATCCGAAATTTCTTCCTTTTGCATATCCACTAGTCCTAACTCTTTTATGCCAGGCGTGTCAATAATAAATCCACCATAGCTTAATATGTGCATTTCGGCAAATGTGGTGGTATGTTTTCCTTTATTATGAGCATCCGAAATTTGCCCTACCCGTAAATCGAGTTTGGAGTCCATGTTGTTTATCAAAGTAGATTTACCAACTCCCGAATGTCCAGAAATCAAAGTGGTTTTATCTTTTGTTAATTGTTTGAGAATATCGATTCCTGTGTTTTGGGTAGCTGACACCTTATAACAGTTGTATCCTATTTGTTGATATACACCTATAAAGTCATCCACCTTTTTCATCACTTCTACGTCATCAAATAAGTCAATCTTATTAAAAATAATACTTACTGGTATATGATATGCTTCCGCGGTAAGTAAAAACCGATCAATAAAACCTGTGGAAGTACGCGGCATGGCAAGTGTAACAATCAAAAAGGCCTGATCCATATTGGCAGCTATTATATGTGATTGTTTGGATAGGTTGATTGATTTGCGGATAATATAGTTCTTCCGGTCGGCTATGACATGTATCACACCTCTGCCGTCGTCCTCCAATTCAAACTCCACTTTATCACCTACGGTAATTGGGTTGGTAGTTTTTATACCTTTAGTTCTGAACAATCCCTTAATACGACATTCCAACACTTTTTCCTCTTCCGACAGAACGATATACCAACTTCCTGTTGACTTTAAAACTACTCCTTTCAAAATGCTCTTTCCAATTACAATGGTTTTATAAAGCATCAAAATTATCAAAAAAGATGTAGCTTTGCAGAAACAAAATAAATCCTAAATAAAAATAAGATGAAAAAATTACTTATAGTACTTATCAGCATTGCCGGTTTTAATGCTTTGGCACAAACAACACCATCGGCAATTGTAACTAATATATCTGCCGAAGATTTCCAGAAATTATCGGGTTCTGATAAAAATAGTGTAATAATAGATTTACGCACGGATGAAGAACTTGCCAAAAAAGGGTTCATAAAAGGAGCTGTTCAAATTGATTTTCTGGCAAAGGACTCTGAAAAGCAGATTGATAAATTAGACAAAAATAAAACATACTATATATATTGTGCTTCGGGAGGCAGAAGTGGAGAATGTGCCGAATATATGGAAAAGCACAACTTTAAGCGTGTTTTCAATCTTTCTAAGGGATTTACTTCTTGGTCTGCTAAAGGATTGCCGGTAGAAAAGAAGTAGTGATAATAAAAAGATAGTTATCCAATAAATCTGGTTTTCACAAATTAGCAGGTTACCTAAAGGAGTCCCGAAATTATTCGGGACTTTTTTGCTTATTTCAACTTGTTGATGTCCGAAAATCGGTAGTACTAAATGATTTATTGGAAGTACTAATTTAAAAATGGCTTCCAATTTTCCGAAAATTGGTAGTCATAAATGAAAAATCGGTAGTCGTAATTCCTTTTTTACTAACAATTTCTAAGAAATCGGTAGTACCTTTTGAAAAATCGGTAGTAATAAATCATTTAGTACTACCGATTTTTGAGAAATGTTTTGAACGTTTTTGATAATCCGTCTCTTTTAAAAATGGCTGCTTCGTATACTGATAATGAGTTTCAGCCGTTTTT
>CAIRRW010000438.1 GCA_903881065.1 uncultured Bacteroidota bacterium | reverse complement strand
TCTTCCTTTTTCTCCTTGTCTTTATTCTCCTTGTCCTTGTCTTGTTTTTGCTTTTCGTCTTTCTTATCCTTGTCTTTTTTGTCCTTGTCGTTTTTATCTTTCTGATCTTTTTTCTTATCGTCCTTCTTGTCTTTATTATCTTTCTTGTCTTTATCCTGTTTTTGTTGTTGCTGCTGTTGTTTTAGCATTTGTTGTGCATACGAATAATTATAACGTGTATCTTCATCATTAGGATTATTCTTCAACGAATTTTTATAAGCATTCAATGCATCCTCATATTTTTTTGATTTTAGCAGCGCATTTCCAAGATTGTGATATGCTTTTGCTAACGTATCTTTTGACGTTGTATGATGAGTAGCCGCCTGATATTGCTCTGCCGCTTCTCCATATTTCTTTTGCTGATAATAAGCATCCCCAAGGTTAAAGGCTCCCTTATACGAATCCTTATTTTTATTCAAAGCCTTACTGTAATCCTTCTCCGCTTCATTGTATTTTTTATTCTCATAGGCTTTATTTCCATCACGAATAAATTTTTTATCCTGTTGAGCAAATGAAACAGTTGATAGCACGAGCAAGCATAGTAAGAGAAGAAGTGTTCTTCTCTTCTTAATACTTAATACTTCATACTTCATACTATTTATCATTTCCAAATAAATTTAAGCGTTGATACAACTTGCTTTTTCTTTCTGATAAAAATGTTTCAATAATCAATAGTAACAATGCAGCAGAAATAAACCATTGAAATCGGTCTTCATAATCACTGTACATTTTACTGTCAAATTGTTTTTTCTCTAATTTATTAACCGCCTCCAGTACATTGTTTAAGCCGGCATCTGAGTTCGAAGCTCTTACAAATATTCCATTTGCTGCAGCCGAAATTTCCTGCAAAGCCTGTTCATTTAATTTGGTAACAATCGTATTTCCTTCTTTATCTTTTCTGAATCCTTCACGTACTGTTCCCTTGTACACAGGTATTGGAGCACCTTCCACCGAACCCATCCCGATAGTGTGAATTACAATTCCCTTCTCTGCTGCTGCTGCCGCTGCTTTCACAGCACCTTCTTCATGATCCTCTCCGTCCGTTATAATTACAATCGCTTTATTTTTTCCTACATCTTTGCCAAATGACTCAACGGCCAAATCAATTGCTCCGCCAATATCAGTTCCTTGTGTCGGAATTAAATCTGTATTGATACTTTCAAGAAATAATTTCGCAGCGGAATAATCAGTAGTTATCGGCAACTGAACATATGCCTGTCCTGCAAACACAACTATTCCAATCCGATCACCTTCTAATTTATCCAGCAATTTAGAAATCGCTTGTTTGGCTTTTTCCAGTCTGTTCGGTTGTAAATCTTCCGCTTTCATACTGTTTGATATATCCAGACAAATCATCAAATCAGCACCTTTTCTTTTTACTTCTTCCAGTTTAGTTCCAACCTGAGGATTTACTATTCCTATAATTAAAAAGGTAAATGCGGTTGTAAACAGAACAAATTTCCAGAATCGTTTAGCTGTTGAAACATCAGGAAACAACTGTTGAATAACAGTCATATCACCATAATTTTTCAATGCTCGTTTCCTCCAGATATTCACCAACAGGTAAATAAGTATGAACAAAGGAATCAAGCCCAAAGCATATAAATAAAATTTATGTTCTAACTGATACATTATTTACGGAATGCTTTTTAATAATATGTTTCTCAATAAAAATTCAGCCAGCAATAGCAAAGCTGCACCAATAGCAAATGGTAAAAAATGCTCTGCTTTATTAGTGAAATTCTTCTCTTCAAAAATTGTTTTCTCCAATCTGTCAATCTCTTTATAAATGCTTTTCAGTTTGTCATTATCCGTAGCACGGAAATATTTTCCGCCGGTCATGTCGGCAATTTCTCCAAGTGTTTTTTCATCAATCTGCACATCCACATATCCGTACTGATAACTTCCATCAGGATACATTGCAATAGGAGCAAGGGCTTTGCCCATAGTTCCTATTCCAACATCATATACACGTACTCCAAATGCTTTTGCAATTTCTGCAGCAGTAAGTGGCGCAACTGAACCTTGGTTATTCACACCATCAGTCAATAATATCACTACCTTGCTTTTTGCTTTGCTGTCTTTTACTCTTGAAACAGCTGTTGCTAGTCCGTTTCCTATCGCTGTTCCATCTGCAACCATCCCTGTATGTATTCCTGCAAATAAGTTTTTTAATACCGCATGGTCTGTTGTCAACGGGCACTGCGTAAAGCTTTCCCCACTGAATATTACCAACCCAATTCTGTCATTCGGGCGGCTGTCAATGAAATCCTGTGCTACTTCTTTCGCTGCTTCTATCCGGTTTGGCTTAAAATCTTTTGATAACATACTGCCCGAAATATCAAGGCAGATTACAATATCAATACCTTCCGTTTTTACATCCTTAAAACTGGAGCGTGATTGGGGGCGTGCCAAAACAACTATTATCAAAGCAATTGCAAGCAACCTTAAAACAATTCCTACGTGACGGAAATATTGTTTTACTGATTTTTTTATTCCATCAAATCCGCTTATTGTCGATACTTTTAATTCCGCAGTATATGTTTTATTCTTCCAGATGTACCATCCCGCAATAGCTGGGAGTAGCAGCATCAACCAGAATAATTCCTTATTCGCAAAAGTTATATCGTTGAAAAAATCAAACACAGTTTATTCTTATTTATTAGGATTTAATTCTTCGTCTTTTTTAGTTCCGCTGATAAAAGCATAACTGTTTTCAAGGCACGTTTCATTTTCAGTTGGTGTAGGTTGCTCCTTTGCAAACTTCACCAAGTCCGATAAAATCAATACCTGTTTCAATTTTGTTTTACTTTCTTCATCAATTGCAACATTGCGGAAGCCGTATAATATTTCATCTGTTGTTTGTTCCAATGCCTGTATTTTAAAGCGATTCTCAATGTATTCACGCACTATATCAGTCAACGAACTATAATATAATTTCAGCTTGCCTTCCTGCCAAAGTTTCTCTCCTTTCAGTTTTTCCAGCTTCTCATAAGCAATGATATGTGCAGGTATTTTTGGCACATTCACTGAGACCATTGGTTGCTCCACCTTTCTGAATCTTCGCACCAGATAAATAACTATTATTATTACAAGTATAGCAATCAGTGTGCCCCATACCACATACATATTATCCTTTAGCCAATCAACAAATGAGTAATCCTGGGCAAATGGCGGCTTGATATCTTTTATTGCAATCGTTGTATCTACTGACATTCCGCCAACGTGCAACAACAATGGTTCCGTATAAACACCATTAGTATCACCATTTACCATAAATTTCAAAGGAGCAATTGCCCAATATCCTGAATCAAAAGAAGTAATGTAAAGTGTTTTGGATTGTATAAACTGGAATGGATTATTTTTATCAGGAACAAGTGTATCCAGCTTCGACTGACTAACCACTTCTACCTCTTTGCGAAGCGTATCAGCTATTTCCGGCCATTGAATTTTTACTTGTTTGCCATTGTCAACTTTATATTGAATGCTAAGTTTCAATTTTACCTGCTGACCAATCTTAATAGTATTGCTGTCAAGTGTAGCAGTAGCTTTTATTTCCTGTGCAGAAGTTGAAAACGAAATAAATATAAATGCACACAACAACAATGCTGCAGGTATTAACTTTATATTTTTTATTCTCAATTTCATTTCTCTTTTCTTCTCATTATAGTATCATAATACATTATACTTGATACTTTGTACTTTTTATCTTCTCTTAAATAAATTAGTAAGCGGCTGAATATACGACTCTGCAGTATTAATGTTTGCAGTATCTACACCACTTCTATTAAATGCTTCTTTCAAATTTGCTTCACGTCTTTTTGCAGAAGCAGCAAAATGAGTACGTACACTTTTATCAGCAGTGTCAATCCATTTTATTGTTCCTGTTTCGGCATCCACAAATTTCACCAACCCTACATTCGGCAGCTCCTGCTCACGTTTATCATAAATACGAAGGGCAATCAAATCATGTTTTTTATTTGCAATTTTCAATGCATCAGTAAAGTTATCATCCATAAAATCGGAGATAATAAAAGCGATACTTCTCTTTTTAATTACACCGGTCAGGTATTTTAAAGCAAGCTCAATATTTGTTTTTTTATGCTCCGGTTTAAATTCTATCAAGTCGCGAATGATACGCAACACGTGACTTTTACCTTTCTTCGGCGGAATAAATTTCTCTATTTTATCAGTAAAGAAAATAATTCCAATCTTATCATTATTCTGTATCGAAGAAAAAGCAAGCACTGCACAAAGCTCTGTAATCAACTCTTGTTTCAATTGTTTTTGTGTTCCGAATTCGCCCGAAGCACTCACATCCACCAGCAGCATCACCGTCATTTCGCGCTCCTCTTCAAACACTTTTACGAAAGGGGTATTAAATCTCGCCGTCACATTCCAGTCAATCGAACGAATATCATCACCCGGTTGATATTCCCGAACCTCACTAAAAGTCATACCTCTACCCTTAAACGCACTATGGTACTCCCCCGAAAATATCTGGTTGGAGAGACCACGTGTTTTAATCTCAATTTTTCTGACTTTCTTTAGTAATTCTGATGTTTCCACAGGGATAATTTTTACCACTAAGACACTAAGTTCACTAAGATTATCTAAGTGGTCTGAGTGACTTAGTGGTGAATTTTACTAAGGTACTTCTATCGTATTTAATATTTCACTAATAATATTCTCTGAAGTGATATTTTCTGCTTCCGCCTCGTAGGTCAAGCCAATACGGTGACGCAGCACATCAGTACAAATTGCACGAACATCTTCAGGTATCACATACCCTCTGCGTTTGATGAAAGCATAAGCCTTTGCAGCCATCGCAAGGTTGATACTTGCACGTGGCGAACCACCGAAGCTTATCAATCCTGCAAATTTGTTCAGTTTATATTCAGCCGGAAAACGAGTCGCAAACACAATATCAACAATGTATTTCTCAATTTTCTCATCCATATATACGTCTTTCACCACTTTGCGGGCATTCAAAATATCATCTGTTTTCAAAATCTGATTCACTGATGGATATTCAGCAGCAAGGTTCTGACGGATAATTTTGCGCTCATCCTCTTTGTTAGGATAGCCGATAACTACCTTCAACATAAAACGGTCAACCTGCGCTTCAGGCAATGGATACGTACCTTCCTGCTCAATAGGATTTTGTGTAGCAAGTACCAAAAACGGATTCGGCAACTTGAAAGTCTGTTCACCTATCGTTACCTGTTTCTCCTGCATTGCTTCAAGCAAAGCACTTTGCACCTTTGCCGGAGCACGGTTAATCTCATCCGCCAAAATAAAATTCGCGAATATCGGACCGTGTTTCACAGTAAACTCTTCCTTTTTCTGACTATAAATCATTGTACCAATCAAATCGGCAGGCAACAAATCAGGCGTAAACTGAATACGGCTGAAGTTAGCATGAATAGTATTAGCCAGCGATTTTATTGCAAGTGTTTTAGCCAATCCGGGCACACCTTCCAGCAGAATATGCCCGTTCGACAGCAAGCCAATCAGCAGTCGTTCCACCATATATTTTTGTCCTACAATTACCTTGTCCATTTCCAAAGTAAGCAAGTCAACAAAAGCAGATTCGCGCTGAATTCGTTCGTTTAATTCTTTTATATCAGTCATTGTTTTTTATGTTTATTAGTAAATTATTTACTTCAGATTTTAACGAGTGCAAAAGTACGTCCCAATCAATAAATTCAACTTGTTTAGCTGTTAAAAATTGTTAACCTAATATTCGTTTTAAATTTTTTTAAGAAATCATTTTTACGTGTAATTTTCATTTTGGCGAATCACCATCCTACCATACATCAAGTTCCTCCCCGCCCACACGCGGTATCTTTTTTTCTTTTATTTTTT
>CAIRRW010000437.1 GCA_903881065.1 uncultured Bacteroidota bacterium | reverse complement strand
TTATTACTGGTGGTGCAGGATTTATTGGTTCTGCTGTAATTTCGGAATTACAGAAACATAATTACGATATTTATGTGATTGACAATTTATCTTTTGGCAATCGAAAGTTTATAAATATTTCTGATGATAAATTTTTCAATGTTGATATCTTAGATAAACCTAAAGTCGATGAGATTATTTCTATGATTAATCCTACCAAGATAATTCATCTTGCAGCGATTCATTTTATTCCTTATTGCAATCAACATCCGTTTGAATCAAGTAATATTAATATTCAAGGTACCATCAATATCCTAGATTCGGCTTCGAAATTAAAAAAATTAGAGTCTTTATTGTTTGCATCTACAGCTGCAGTTTACCCAATTTCAGACAATGCAGTAAAAGAAAACGATTTAATTAATCCGTTAGATATTTATGGGTTATCAAAATTAGCTGGTGAACATTTATGTAATGAGTTTCATTTAGAAACTAAAATTCCTACTATTATTTGCAGATTTTTTAATGCATTTGGACCTAATGAAACCAATCCGCACCTAATTCCTGAAATTCAAAATCAAATTAATGCTGGCTTAAGAACAATAAAATTAGGCAATCTAACACCCAAACGTGATTTTATTCATACTTCTGACATGGCCAAAGCAATGCACTTACTTATTGAAAAATTCAGTAGCGGAATTGATGTTTTTAATTTAGGAAGAGGGATTGAATATTCAGTTACTGAAATTGTAGAAGCCTTTGAAAGACAGCTTGGTGAAAAAATATATATAGAAATAGAACCATCTCGCGTAAGGAAAGTGGAACGCATGCATTTACTAGCAGATATCTCAAAACTGAAGTCATATATAAACTGGGAACCCAAAATAAGTATTGACGAAGGAGTAAAAACTTTACTACACTAATAATTGAATAAACCCAAAATTATATTTTGTACGGATGGTATATTTCCTCATAGCATTGGAGGAATGCAGCGCCATTCAAGTCTATTGATTGAATATTTAGCAAAAAATAAGGATATTGATTTAATAGTAATTCATCCTCACCCAGTGAAGGTTTTTGCCCCATCCTCTAACATTCAGGAATTTTCTGTTGATCCAATTAATACGGAAAATAATTATTTGTTGGAATGTTATCGTTATTCGAAACGGGTTTATAAAATAATCAGCAAACAACCTAATTGTATTGTTTATTCTCAAGGGCTTTCTGTTTGGTATAATATTAAAAAAATCAGAAATCACCTTATTGTTAATCCTCATGGTTTAGAAGCCTATCAGGCAATATCACTTAATGAGAAACTGATGGCTATCCCATTCAAAATTGTTTTCAATTATCTTTTTAATCGTACTGCTTATGTAGTTTCGCTTGGCGGCAAATTAACATGCATTTTAAAGAAAACAATTGTCAATAAAAGAACAAAAGTAATTGAATTGCCAAATGGTGTGAAACCGAATCCATCATTCACAAAAAAATTTGTTAATAGTGATAAATTAAGCTTTCTTTTTGTTGCTCGCTTTGCTCATAATAAAGGTATACATATACTCATTGAAGCGATCAAAGAGTTAAACAACGAAGGATGGGAAAATAAATTAACTTTTAATTTGGGAGGTAAAGGCCCTCTTTTTGAACATTTCAAAACTAATTTTGATTATAAAAACATCAATTATTTAGGGTTTATTACTGACGAACAATTAATAGATCTTTATAAAAATTCCGATTGTTTTGTTTTTCCGACTTTATTTGAAGGTATGCCAACCGTTATACTTGAGGCGATGAGCTTCGGATTGCCGATTATTGTATCTGATGTTGGCGCAACTGCAGAACTAGTTGATGCTTCAAATGGTTTTTTGATACAAAAAAATAATATAGCTGAACTAAAAAAGGCAATTATTGATTTTTATAATT
>CAIRRW010000436.1 GCA_903881065.1 uncultured Bacteroidota bacterium | reverse complement strand
CTATTGTTGAATAACTCATAGTAACCGGTGCATAATAAACCGTTTCACCAATTACGCTAGTAATTTTAATTATAGCAGGTAGTTGGTTGTTTGCAGTAATATTAAAAATACCATTCGAAGGATTTGGTTGGATTATCCAGTCTTCATTATCGGTTGTTTTCTCTGCTATGCCTACTGTCATAATGTTTACACATAGAGAAGTATCCGCACATCCATTCTCGGTAATCATTACAGAATAATTTCCATTAGTAAATGCAGTATAACTTTGATTAACAGCATTGGCAATAATAGTATTGCCGGATGAACAATTTATCCATTGATAAGCGCCAGAAAAAGCATTGGAAGTAATGGTCGCTCCATTAACTGTAATCGAAGTATCAATAGTAGTTACGGCAAGCTGCGTAATTATAATACTATCGCAACCATGCGCAGTGAAAAGTGTATCGTTATAATTTCCGGTGCGGTTGTAGTTATGTCCATTGAAGCTGTAAGTGTTGCCAGCACATATCGATTGCGGGTTGCTGGTAATATATACCGGATTGAAAGTGATGTTCAAATAAATAATACTGTCGCAACCATTAAGGGCAATAAGCTGCTGTGTATAGGTTCCTGAGGAAGTTATGTTTTGTGTTCCGAATATATATGAACTTCCAATGCAACTTGCAGTGTTTAATGTATCCTTATATACAGGGAGTACACTTACTGTTTGCATAGCAGTATCAATGCACCCTTCAGGGCTTGTTCCGATAGCAAAATAATAAGCAGTACTTACAGGCGAAACGGTGAATTGCTGAGCAGAAGGACCGTTTATCCATTTAACTGAATCAATACCTGTAGCAGTAAGCGTGGTGCTGCTTCCATTGCATACGATAGAAGTACCTGAAATAGTTAATGCCGGAATGTTAATACGGACAGTATTGGTGTTTCTGCAGCCATTGGCAGTTCCTGTAACTGTATAAGTGGTAGTGCTTATAGGTGATGCAACAGGATTGGAAATACCTGCATTACTTAAACCTGTCGCAGGCAACCACGAATAGGTAGTAGCACCCGAAGCTATAATGGTTGAAGAAGTATTTGCACATAGAGTAGTATCGCTATAGGAAACATTAATTACCGGTATCGGATTTACTGTTAATGTAAAATTGGATGAAGCACCTGTACCTGCAATGTTATAACCATTTACAGATACTATTCCACTTGTTGCAGAAGTACTGAAATTAACTGTAATAGTTCGTGTATTATTTCCGCTTATAATAGTAGCTCCACTCGGCAACACCCAATTATAGGAAGTAGCACCGTATATAGATGCAACAGAAAATACAACATTTGATTGCCCTGCACATACCGATGATGTGCCTGTAATAGCTCCGGCATTATTAGGTTTCACCTGTTTGTATTTGGCAAAAAAAGCATCAGGTACTCCAGTGCCGTAAGTGCCGTCGCTAGTAAGGTTAGCAAATGATGAAACACCGAAGTTCACTGTACCTCCAAACTCACCGCTGATATGTATATTCCCTATAGTATCAATAGCAAGGCATTTTCCATACTCATCATATATGCCACCAAATCCTGTTGTCCAAATACTTGTTCCTTGCGAAGTGTATTTAGTAAGCAACACCTGATAACGGGCAGAACCGCCATATACAGTGCCTATTATATACACATCTCCATTTTTATCAAAAGCTATTTTATTGCCTCTGCTCGAATTATTGCTCAGGTAAGATTGTGCCCATAAAAAATGTCCGTTATTATCATATTTAGCATAAAAAGCATTGTAGGTACTATTGCTCCAGGAAGATAAATTATAAACAACTGCCGAATCAGGATTAAAATCGATAGTTCCCGAAAATGAACCTGTAATGTATACATTGCCTGCAGTATCATTCACAATATCCAATCCGGCATCCATTGAGGCACCGCCGATACCATAAGCCCAAATATAATTTCCATTAACATCGTACTTAGCAAAATAGGCATCCCAATAATAGGATTGAGAGCCGGACGTATACGTAAGGTTACTTACACCTGCATTAGGGTCAAAATCAACAGTACCGTAATAACTGCCTATCAGAAATACATTGCCATACTTGTCGGCCGAAATACTCACACCTGTAGCTTGCCCTTCTATGTTTTTAGCCCATATATAATCACCGTTAGTTGAATATTTGGCAAAGAATGTTTCAGATGCAAGGTAATTGTAAGAATTTGCTGTGAGGTTAGACACACCAATTCCCGGATCAAAATCTTTGGTGGCGGTAAATGTACCGGTAATATATATGTTACCTGCTGTATCAGTCGCTATCCTTGTTGGATCAGAACCGGTAGACCAGTTGCTATAAATGTTTTTTGCCCAAATATAATTACCTGCCGTATCATACTTTGCAAAGAACCCGCCATCTGTTGCATCACTAATAGTAAGATTGGCAACACCCGGTCCCGGGTCGAAATCCACAGTACCAGAAAATCTTCCGGAAAGAATTAAATCACCATGAATATCCAATTTTAAATCGAGTGCCACCCCATTGTCACCAAGTTGTATTACCCATTTGTAATTTCCCAACGAATCATATTTAGCAAGATACAAAGAGCCGGTTCCTGTTCCTGTATGTATTGCAGTGCCTACTCCCGGGTCGAAATCAGTAGTTCTGTTAAATTCTCCTGCCACATATACATTGCCTGCACGGTCTACTGCAATGGCATTTGCCTGCTCCACTTGGTCGGTACCGCTTATTTTATGCGCCCATTTTAAATCTATTTGTGAAAATAATGAATGATTAAAGCCTAACAATAATGTGATTAAAAAGGTAAGAAAATGTTTCATAATTGGTTGAATGGAAAATAAAAGAAGTATTTAAATGTGTTATAGACAAAGGTAATTTAATTTGTGAAAAGATTATTATTGCGGCTAGTTGTAACTAATAAATTTAGCAACTATAAAAAGTAAAATCGTATTAGTTAACAAGAGTCAATACCGAGGTATTGTGAAATATTTATTTGATTAAATTACCTTAAATATAAAACACCCGCATAAACGAGTGTTTTACTTATACTTTTATTAAAAATGAACTCCTGATTATTTTAAAATAATTATCGCATTATCCTTTTGATTCCCCATATTAACTGAAACAGTGTAGATGCCTTTCGCATGTGTGGATAAATCATAATTAAATTCAAGGTTTGCTGAAGTTTTCATAACTTTTTTGGATGTGACTTCTTTGCCATCCATATCAAAAATTTTAATTATTGCTTCACCCATTTCTGCTGATTTATATTTTAATGTAAAAGGGCCTTCGGAAGGATTAGGAAACACACTTATAGGGTTAAACTTTTCTTTAGTTTCTGCGCTTACTCCCGCTGTGGAACAAGTAGCTGATTTGTCAAGTGTAAAGTTATCCATTACAGTTCCTGTTTGGCCATAAACTGTAATTATCAGCTTACATCCCTGAACCTGACAATACGTATAATTATAATTCGAATTGTAATTATTAATAGCCCACGCATCCGCCGAACTTGCATTTAAAGTATATAACGATGCACCTGCACCACCCGAAATAACTTCGCAACGGCCATCAGTTGGCCCGCTGCCATATTGTGCCACAGGGGTAGTAGTACTTACATTAAAATTGATTGGTTTGGATCGTTGGTAATTATGGTCGTGTCCGTTTACAATTAAATCAACACCATAGTCGTCAAAAGCTTTCCAAATAGTGCCTCTATATGCATCCATATCACCGGTATGAGTTCCTGTATTAAAGAAAGGATGGTGTGCCGAAACAATTTTCCATTCGATGGTTGGATCTGCAGCTGCAGCAGCCAAAGTGGTGCGCAGCCATGATAACTGTGCTGCATTAGTAGGGTCGCATGTATTAAGTGTAATAAAAATAGCATTTCCATAACGGAATGAATAATATAAATTAGAACCATTTGTTATAGGCAAATCAAACATGTTGGTAAAAGTACTTGGGCTAAGTGCATCATGATTTCCTTCAGCGTGATATACCAGATTATTTGACAGGAAATTAGAAGAAGCAGTAAAGAAGCTGGTGTATTCGGAAGCAACATTACCATCCAGCGTTAAATCGCCATTAAATAAAGAGAATGCGGCCTGCTTTGCACTTGCCAGGTTAGATATAGCAGTTAATACAGAAAGACTTGTGCGGCAATCGCCAAGGGCTGTAAAAGCAAACGTATTTGTATTGAGAGGAGGAGCAGTTAAAAATGTTTTTTGTGCACCCCATGTACTCGTGTTTGAATCATAAAATTTATAATAAATCGTTGAACTTGGGGTAACGCTCCCCAAGTTATACTTAAAGAATGAAGCCGATGATTGATACCCTGTTCGTATGGTTCCTTTAAACGAACCTTTCTCAAACATTGTTGAATAACCCCATTTTATTGAGTCGGACGTACCAGTGCCACTCCACGTAACAGTTAATCCATTCAAAGGGTCTCCGCTGCTGCCCCATCTAATCTGAGAAATGGTTGCATGAGTTATAATTGAAATGCCTGCCATTAG
>CAIRRW010000435.1 GCA_903881065.1 uncultured Bacteroidota bacterium | reverse complement strand
TTTACAGAAGAAGAGAAAAAGAAATTAAAGGATGAAAAAAGAAAAGAGTTTTCAATAACGATTGAGGCAGAAAATGAAAAGAAAAAAGATCTTGAGGAAAAAGAAAAGTATGGAGACGATTTAAAAGCATATTATGAAATTGTAAATGGATCCGTTCGGAATTTAATCTTTGATACCTTAAATTTAAAAACCACTTCAATTCAAGTTGACATTTCAGAGGATGGTGAAGAAATCTCAACAATACTGTCAGATAGAGGTACAAACATTTACAGCATAACAGAAAAAAACAAATACGATTTACAAGATATTCACATAAAACTTTATCATTTAAATCAAGGAGCTAAAGCAACATTTTCAAAAAGAATGGGATTCCCAATAATGCGATATGGTCACGTATTTGTTTATAAAAATGGCTTTAGAATTTATCCTTTTGGTGACTTTGAAGAAGATAGCTTTGGAGTAGAAATTCGTAAATCTGACAAGGAGTTTAGTAAAATTGGTACAAGGTCTCTATCAGGAAGGATTGAAATAAAAGGTGATACAGATAATTCAAAGTTTAAAGAAGCAACAAGCCGTGATGCAGGCTTCGATCAAAATGATTCTTATAGAGAATTAAAGAAATGTTATCACGATACATTAACAAGATTTGAAAGGTACGTGGTTGATGTAATTAAATGGGGTAAGAATATTGAAGTTGAGAATTTAACTGAGGAAGTACACAAAGAAAAGATGTTGGAATTAATTACCGAAATAACCGGAAGTGATTCAATAATTAAATTGTGGTATAACGAAAATCTGGTTGATATCCTTGCTTCAAAACAAGAAGACTCAGCAAAAAACCTTTTATTGAATTTACAAAAAGCTGCAATTAAAATTGGGGAAAAAGAACTTGTTCAAGAAATTGAACATGCTCAACAACGATTAACCGAACTTGAAAAAATAACTGAGCAAGCCGAAGAGATTGCGACTGATGCAAAAATAAGTGTAGAAGAAGCAAAAAAGGCACTTGAGTTTGAGCAGCAAAAAAACAAATATTTACTTGCAACTGATAAGAATCTGAGTGACGATATGCGAGGTTTAATTCATAATGTAAAACTTGTAACGCAAAGAATATATTTGAATGTAGATATTCTTTCTGATAAAATTAAACAGGGAAACTTTAACAAGGAAGAAATTCTAGAACGATTGGGGACAATAAAATTTAGTGCGGATAAGGCTTTTAGAATGAGTAAACTAATCACAAAAGCTGATTTTAGAGGAAAACAAGATAAATCAACAGTAGAAATATCAAGTTATATCGAGGAATATATAAATGAATACAATTCATTGTTTGATGATCGGAAACTAAAATTTGAGTTTCACAAAAAAGGTACACAATTTTTTCGAAAAATCAGTTTACTTGATTTATCAATTGTAATTGATAATCTAATTTCTAATTCTGAAAAAAAAGGTGCTAATAAAATCAGAATTGATTTTAAAACAATTTCTGATAACAAACTAGAAATGGTTTTTTCTGATAATGGAATTGGGCTTAATGATAAGTTTAATAGCAACCCAGAAATAATATTTGATTTGGGGATTACTGACACAGATGGTTCTGGAATTGGGCTTCATACTGTAAGAAACGTTTTGAAAGATAATGAAGCAGATATATCATTTTTTGGAAATGGAAAAGTATTGAAAGGTGCATCCTTTGTAATAATATTTAATTAATAAAATTATGAAACATTGTTTAATCATTGATGATAATAATCCAGAAGCAGAAATTTATAACCTTGAAAAAAGAGGGAAGGATATTTCTTATGGTATAACATGTCATTACTTTAATCCTATTCAAGATAAGTATCTAGCCGAGGGAATGATTAAAGATAGAGTTGTCAAAGTTATTGATAAGTACTCTGTTTTAGAAGGTCTTCAAAGTGAGTATGATGGAAAACAACAATTTGATTTAATTGCTTCGGATTTTGATTTTGCAGATGAAGGTGGAACAAATGGATTAAACTTACTTCAATTCCTTAAAGAAAACAAATGGAGAAGCAAAATTCCTTCTATTGTATATTCAACTGTGTCGGATACAATAAAGGAAAATTTACAAAGAGAAATAGAAAATGTTAGAGAAGATAAGAATAAACTTACGAAATATTTGGAAAATTATTATAAAAATCATCCTAATCATACAATTGATAAGAGAGAATTTACAGAAAGTATTATTCAGTTTTTGAAACAGAATAAATTTTCCATGACCGTTAGATTAGCAGATGAAATGTTGAAGCATGGAGAAAAAACATTCGAAAATATAATGGATAAGCAATTTGAAGGAAAAACATTAAGTGAACTAGCTACATTAATTCAACAGGATACTAATGAAAGTTATGCTTTTAAAACCGAATTTTTGGAAAGGTGTATTGCACATTTTATTTTTTTAGAAGAATAACATATGATTGTAATCTATCCTAAAGACGAAACAACAACTTTTCTTTCAGATATCATTAGTGAACTTATTGAAAAAGCAATAGCTAAAATAGATTTCCCTCCTTCAGAATCATATAGCCGTGAAGAAATTACTACTTTTCTTTTGGCTTCTGATTCTGGAAGGTCAATTTTATACTTAGGACATGGAACTTCTAGCGAAATATATTATTATATTCGGAAAGATGGTGCATTAGGTCCCGATGATGCGAAGAGAATATTCAAAAATCGAAAACTTATTTTTCTTTCTTGTCGTTCAGCAGAATATTTAATTGCTATAAAAGATAATGCGAAAGTGGGTATTGGATTTGGAAATATATTATCTCACAAAAGAGAAGTAACTGATCCTAAAGATAAAAAATATGAATATGATTCGTATAGATGTATTGATATTTTTAGAGATAAACTTATTACATTATTTAAAATTTGTATAACTGAATCATATCTTTCAAATTATACATATCTTCAATTTTATAATGCCTTGAAATTACGAATCAACAAAATTATCTGTTCATGTTCTCTTTCAAAGGACACAACTGAAAGATTGGTTGGTGAATTGATGTTTGATTTAAGAAGAGAAATGATTCTTGTTGGAAATTCCAATGCAACTATTATGTAGGTAAAATAAATGGAAAGAAGAAATTGGTCGCGTGAAGAACTAATAGTTGCTTTAAATCTTTACCTAAAGTTGCCTTTTGGTAAAATGCATAAAGGCACTAAAGAAATCATTGAACTTTCAAATATAATTGGCAGAACACCTAGTTCTGTTTCAATGCGCCTTGGCAACTTTGCAAGTGTTGATCCTTACCATCAACAAAGAGGTATAAAAGGGTTAACTGGTGGTTTAAAACAAGTAGAACCAATTTGGAATGAGTTTGTAAATAATAAAGAAGAATTACTTTTTGAAAGTGAAAACATACTTGCTAACCTGCAACATAAAACAATAGAAACAAAGTTTGAAGATTTATTAATTGGTACAGAAAACTTAAAAGGAGAAACAAAATTAAGAGAAGTAAAAACAAGAGTAAATCAAAATATATTTCGTCAAATTACATTAGCTAATTACTCGGGCAAATGTGCTATTACAGGAATTGATATTCCTGAATTTCTTATTGCAAGTCATATTCTACCGTGGTCAAAACATGAAGAAGAAAGATTAAATCCTCAAAATGGTCTTTGCTTAAATACATTGCATGATAAAGCTTTTGATAAAGGTTTTATTACTATAACAACTGATTTTAAAGTTAAAGTTTCAAAAGTATTACATGATTATAAAAAGGATAATTCAATTTCAGAATTGCTTTTGAAATATGAAAACCAACCTATAATTCAACCAAAGAAATTCCTTCCTTCAATAGAGTTCTTAGATTATCACCATAACTCTATCTTTCAAAAATGAACACCATCCAAACAATAGCAACAGAATACTTACGCGCTTCGCGCACCATTGAAACAGTATTGGTAACAAATACAACCACCAATAAATTGTATTACATTTATAATTATGAAGGTTGGTTTTATAGGGTATTTAATAACCGTATTGATTTAATTAACTTTTTTGATGATGCGTTTGAACCTGCCATTTGGTTTGAAGAAGAAGCAAAACTGGATAATTACTTAATGGGAGTGGTGATATAATTACAATTGATTTGTAAAATTAAGTCAAAACGAAGAGTTGTGGCGGAATTTTAAGCCATAATTTTTTAGTACAAGTTCAATTTCTTTAATACTTTTAATACCCATGTTTCGCCTTTTATGAAAGTCTCCGCCACAAATTACTACATCTGCCAGATATTTGCATTTAGCTTCTCTAAAAACATTATAAGCCTTTACCGAAAAATCACATTCCTGAACACTGATGCATAAATTCTCTATTGTATTTGCAGTAGCCTTTTCTACCGGATTAATCATTATTGATTTTATATCAAAAGGAGGAAGAAATCTATTTTTTAAAACAGCTAACTGTTCAGCCTTTCGGTTCTTAATTCCTAATTTATGATTTATGTTTTTTAGTTCTTCCTTAATAAAATTTA
>CAIRRW010000434.1 GCA_903881065.1 uncultured Bacteroidota bacterium | reverse complement strand
TCCTTTAAAAAAGGAAGAATTATAATAAGTGTAGGCGCAAACTTAGGAGTGTATGGCACCAAAACACATGAGGAACAGGATAAATCAGTATTATTATCCGGAGCAGTTCAAACGGTTAGAAAAGTTAAAGATACTACTGGCGGAGCAGGTTCTGGTGTATTTCCGTTAACAATTGAATATGGAATTACCAATTGGTTAGGAGTAGGAGCAAGGTTTGGTTATTCTAAATACATTGCAAAAGCCGACTCGACAAATAAAAACACCAAACCTACTGTAATTGGCCTAGATGGCGATTTGGTTCTTAGTCTTCATCTGATAAAAACAGTACATTTTGATATGCCTTTGGAATTTGTTGCCGGATATTCGCATTTGAATTATATGTCAAATGACCAGAATGGAAGCTCGGCGAAAAGTGGAGGACTCAATTATGGTTTTGCCTTGGTGCCTCATATTTATTTCGGCAAACATATCGGAATGTTTTTTAATTTGGGTTATTCAGGCTACAGTTATCCTAATTTTATTTATTACAACAATACAAGTTCCAATCTCAATGCCGATTCGGGGAATCTGGTACATAAATTAAAGGGTAATGGAGTAAATATTGGACTTGGATTAGCAGTTAAATTCCATTAAATCCAACTGAACGAATACCGAATGATTGTATTTTCTCTGCTAATGTTCTAATCAGTCAATCCCTTTCCATTCAGGATTTGCGGGATATGTTTTTCAACTCTTGCCTCACGGGTTTTTGATTGTTTGGGTTGTGAAAAATGGAAAATATATGCTCGTTGCCTACCCGGTGTCAATGCTTCAAAAGCTTTTTTTAAGGCAGCGTTTTTATCCAGCTTCTTTTTAAATTCTTCTGGAATTATATATTCTTCAGTCTTTTTCAAAGTTACTTTCAAACCCGCTTTTTCCACTTCAATGGCTTCATAAATATATGCTTTTATAACAGGTTCCAACTTTACAATTTCCCTAATATTGGTAAACCGTATCTGGCGTGCAGCCTGTACATTCTTAGTCTGTTGAATTAAAATACCTTTGGTATCTTTTAATAAAGCCCCTTTAAAAAACAATAGCGCACAATATTCTTTAAACACATGTATTAAAACAATGTTGCTTTCTTTAATTGTGTAACAAGGGCAACCCCATTTCAAGTCCTCATTTAGCGAACAATCAAGAACAATCATTCTTAATTTCTCCACTTCTTGCTGCCATTTTGCGGCTTTATTAAAATAAAAATCAACTTTTGGATTCATGTTCTTTTGTTTTTTGAGGGTTGTGCAATAGCTACCTATGTTAGCAGCAGTAGTTTTTTTCGTGTCAAGTGTTTCGCGTGTTTTGTCAAGTTGTAAATGTAATGTTTTAGTCGGCTGGCAGTTTCCCGTTCAACCATTCTGTATGTGTTATATGTGAATTCCAAGATAGTTTGCAAGTGTCAAAACGAAAACTCCATTCAACCCATTTTAGTTTTCCGTCCTTTCTATAAAGTCCACTAACTTTTACTTTTTGATTGTTGTCGTCTATTTCATTCGTACCAATTTTCTCAATGCCTTTAATGATGTCGTCCGGAACAGGTATAGTTACAAATGTTTTAAGGTCGTTGTCGTCAAACACTTTAAACTCTTCTGTATTTACACCTGTCAAGAACATAGTTGTTTTGCCAATAATAATAGGTTCGTTTATGTCTTGTTCTTTTAAACTTATAAACTTGCTCCAATCAAATGTTATTTCTATTTCGTTGTCGTGTCTAATAATTGTTTCAAATGAAGAGTCGTGCAGTCCAAGTCGGAATATTTCAGATGATATTTCAGTTGTCATTTTTCGTTTCTGTTGTCGTTACGTTCGGTTACGTTCGGTTTTATGCTTGCTGATTCCATACCCGTATCTGCTACTGCAATGATACTAAATTATTCATTATCAC
>CAIRRW010000433.1 GCA_903881065.1 uncultured Bacteroidota bacterium | reverse complement strand
TTCGTTTTTAACAGATAAAAGTTTTTGAACCAAATCTAATTTTACAGATTGAATATTCATTTGAGCTTTTTTATTTGTGTTGGCTAAATTACTTTTATTTGTAATACCCAAGGTTTATTTCTTCGTTTTAAAACCAATAGGGTTTCGTTCAGTCCTTTCAGTAGCCTTCTTTTCGGCTACAATTAATTCGGGTTGTGTAAGCAGAAAGTTAATTACTTCATTTATATTTTCAATCTTGGTATTAAACTTTGCTTCCAGTTCTTCTATTCGTTTGTTCAACAGTTCAAAATTATTGTGGTATTGTTTCAGCAGAATAAATGCATCAACTATTGCAATACTTGTTTTTATTGCAGTATCGCTTCTCAATACTGCCGATAGCATCGTGATGCCGTGTTCGGTAAATGCATAAGGCGGTCTTTGGGTTCCTCCTCGCTTTTCAGTTTTTGTTATCCCAAATTGGGATATCAAAGTTTTAGCTTCTTCTTTGGTTAATTGAAACATATAACGAGGAGGAAATCTTTTAATGTTTCTTTTTACCGCCCTCACTAATATTCTTGTTTCCACACCATAGAGTTCTGCCAAATGAAAATCAAGCATAACACGTTGTCCACGTATTTCAAAAATCCTCTTTTGTATAATTTGTAATTCCATTATCGGCTAAAGTACCTTTTAAATTTCACATGCCGAATTTATTCAACAGCACATAAAAAAAGTCCCGAATTTCTTCAGGACTTTTAATATTTAAAATTATTTTCTAAAAACTTATTAGCTTTCTTTCTCTACCTCTAAATAACCTAATTCTAAAGGAGTTTTTCTGCCAAATATTTTCACCATCACTTCCAACTTTTTCTTTTCTTCATTCACCTTCTCAATAGTACCGGTAAATCCGTTGAATGGTCCGTTTATTACTTTTACTGTTTCTCCAACAATAAAAGGAGTACTTATTTGAGCATCGCTTTCTGCTAAATCATCTACAGTACCTAATATTCTGTTTATTTCCGATAATCTCATCGGTACCGGTGCTCCGCCTTTAGTTTCACCTAAAAACCCGATTACACCGTTAATATTTTTTATTACGTGAGGAATCTCTCCCACCAAAGCTGCTTCAATTAAAATATAACCGCTGTAAAAAGGACGTTCTTTAGTTACTTTTTTACCGTTTCTCAATTGGTAAACCTTTTCTGTCGGAATCAATATCTGAGCCACATGATTACCCAATCCCATGCGGTTAATCTCCACTTCAATTTGATGTTTAACTTTCTTTTCCTGACCAGTAACAGCTCTTATAACATACCATTTTTTAACGGTTTCTGCTTTAACAACTTCTTTTTTTGTTTCCTCACTCATTTTTATTCGTCTTAATACTTTGTACCTTATATTTAATACTACTTAAAACAAATGATAAACCACTTGCATACCTTTATTAAAAGTAAAATCCATTGCAAATACAATAAGTGCAATAATTATAGAAGCTATCGCAACCACAATGGCACTGCTTTGTAATTCATTCCATGTAGGCCAACTAACTTTATGAAAAAGTTCATTTGTAGTTTCGCTAAAATATTCCTTTACTTTATTCATCTTTCTTTGGATTTAATACTCAACTATTATTTTTTGTGCACAGGTGGAGAGATTCGAACTCCCATCAAAGGTTTTGGAGACCTCTATTCTACCCTTGAACTACACCTGTAAATCAACTCCGATTTGTGTCATCCAACCTGTTTAAAACATTCGTTCAAACACCACCCTCTATTTAGCAGCAAACAGCAGACAGTTTTTCACTGCCCGCTGTCATGCTAAATTTTGTAATATTAATTACTTAATAATTTCAGTTACCTGACCAGCACCTACTGTTCTTCCACCCTCACGGATAGCGAAACGTAAACCTTTGTCCATAGCAACCGGAACGATTAATTTAACTGTAATAGTAACGTTATCACCAGGCATAACCATGTCGCGTCCTGCTGGTAATTCAATTTCCCCTGTTACGTCAGTTGTACGTAAGTAGAATTGAGGACGGTATTTGTTATGGAATGGGGTATGACGACCACCTTCTTCTTTTTTCAAAACATAAATTTCAGCTTTGAATTCAGTGTGAGGAGTTATAGTTCCCGGTTTAACAACAACCATACCTCTACGGATATCTTTCTTGTCAATACCACGTAATAATAAACCTACGTTATCACCTGCTTCACCTCTGTCAAGAATCTTACGGAACATCTCAACACCAGTGATTACTGATTTTAATTTCTCATCTTGCATACCGATGATTTCAATCTCATCACCTGTATTGATAACTCCTGTTTCAATTTTACCAGTTGCAACAGTACCACGACCAGTGATAGTGAACACGTCTTCAACAGGCATCAAAAATGCTTTATCAATTTCACGTTTTGGAATTGGAATATAAGTATCTACTGCATCCATTAATTCCATAATTTTTGCAGACCATTTTGGATCTTTATTCAAACCACCTAAAGCAGAACCTTGGATGATAGGAGTGTTAGCACCATCAAATTGATAGAATGTCAACAACTCACGGATTTCCATCTCAACAAGTTCTAACAATTCAGGATCATCAACCATATCCACTTTGTTCATAAACACAACAATTTTAGGCACACCAACCTGACGAGCCAAAAGGATATGTTCACGAGTTTGTGGCATAGGACCATCTGTAGCAGCAACAACTAAAATAGCACCGTCCATTTGAGCAGCACCAGTAACCATGTTCTTCACATAATCCGCGTGACCTGGACAGTCAACGTGAGCATAGTGACGATTAGCGGTAGAATACTCAACGTGAGAAGTATTAATTGTAATACCTCGTTCTTTTTCTTCAGGAGCATTATCAATAGAAGAGAAATCTCTCACTTCAGATAAACCTTTTTCAGCTAATACTACTGTAATTGCTGCGGTTAAGGTAGTTTTACCGTGGTCAACGTGACCGATAGTACCAATGTTAACATGTGGTTTACTGCGGTCGAATTTTTCTTTTGCCATTTTATTTATTTATTTATTTAAGTTGTTGTTTTACTCTACTATTTATTTATTTCTATTACTATTCTTTTTGAGCTGTTGAGGAGAATCGAACTCTCGACCTCTTCCTTACCAAGGAAGTGCTCTACCACTGAGCTACAACAGCTAATTTGTCATCGGTCAGTGGTCAATTGTCATTAGTCAGATATTTTTTTCACTAATGCCGAATGACTAATGGCATTTCCAGTTTTTGAGCGGAAGACCGGGCTCGAACCGGCCACCCTCAGCTTGGAAGGCTGACGCTCTACCAAATGAGCTACTTCCGCTTATATTTATTTTTTAAAGAACTCTTTCCCCATTAAAATTGTGGGGAGAGAAGGATTCGAACCTTCGAAGCAATTAAGCAACAGATTTACAGTCTGTCCCATTTGGCCACTCTGGTATCTCCCCTACAGTTTCAACAAAAAAGAGCCGATGGAGGGATTCGAACCCCCGACCAGCTGATTACAAATCAGCTGCTCTGGCCAACTGAGCTACATCGGCTTTATTCCGAAACACTATATTTTAAAGAACATT
>CAIRRW010000432.1 GCA_903881065.1 uncultured Bacteroidota bacterium | reverse complement strand
TGCCCGCCAGTCCGCTTCCTATCCTAAAAACCTCTTTTCTCGTTTTCTAAAGAAATCCTTCATTTTGAGCGATTTTCGAAAAGCGCAATTATTTCTGAAAACAAAGAACGAGTTTCCAGCAATTACGTGAATTTTGAAGAATTGAGTTAATCCCAAAGAAACAGGTAGGGCAATTATTAACAATAAGAGCGATGATTAAAAACATTTCATCATTCAGCAACTCATACATTGGAAAGGTTTCCAAATTCAAAAACGCAGAAGCCTTACTTCACAGCATCATAAATCACCTGCTGTATCTTCGTTCGTATTCCCGATTTAGCAAGTTTATTATCCTCCGCATCCGGATTCACCCTATTCGACAGAAATACATACACAGTTCCATTTACAGGGTCAGCCCATGTTAAAGTTCCTGTAAATCCGGAGTGTCCAAAACTTTCAGGATTACACGAAAGTGAAACAGGACTTTCTTTTCCTGCACTCATTTCCGGTTTGTCAAAACCAATTCCTCTTCTGTTTTCAAAACAATACTGACATCTGGTAAACCTGCTTACAGTAATAGAATCAATATATCGCTTGCCTCCATACGTTCCATTATTCATATACATCTGCATCAATACGGCAAGGTCATTAGCATCCGAAAATAATCCTGCATGCCCTCCAACACCGCCAAGCATAGCTGCTCCCTGGTCATGCACATCTCCTTGAATTAATTGTTTCCTGAATCTTTTATCATTCTCTGTCGGTACAATCCTGTCGATGTCAAATCGGTCGCGTGGTTTGTAACCCATTGTTTTAAGCCCAAGCGGCGCATAAAATGTTTTGTAGGTATATTCATCTTCCGTCATCGAAGTTTTTTCTTCAATGATTTTCTTCAGAAAGTAATACCCCAAATCACTGTATAAAAACTTCCCTTTATCTTTCACCGGAGACTCTATAATCTCTTTATACATTGCCTCTTCATAGTTTTTATTTATGTATAAATTTGCAGCTACACGTTTAGTATAAACATCATTCTGAACCGTACTGTACACGTCTGATTTATAAACTCCCTTATCTATTGTTTTAGTCCAGAAAGGAATCCATTCCTTCAATCCAGCCTGATGAGCCATCATTTCTCGGATAACAATATTTTCTTTGTTCGTACTTTTAAGTATTGGCAAATAAGTTACCAGTTTCTCATCCACATTCACTTTTTTCTCATCCGTTAGTTTCATGATACAAGGCGTGGAAGCCGCAATTTTAGTAACTGACGCCAAATCATAAATATCATCATTCTTTACTTTTATCTTTTTATCATACGTGTGATAGCCAAATGATTTCTGATAAATTACCTTGCCATCCTTCGCAACAAAAATTTGACAACCCGGATAAACCTTATCCCTGATGCCTTTCAATGCAATGGTATCAATCTTCGATAATGTTTTAGAATCAATACCAATCTCTTCAGGTATCGTATATTTAAAGCGAACTGCTTTTGTTTTAATTCCTGTACCTACTTTAAAATAAGGGCTTGCAGTAACAGGCAACTTACCTGAAGCAGCCACACCGCCAAAAATTAATTGTGCCGAATAACTTTCACTTAAATCATTGTCCTCATAACTCATCACTACACCATCTGCAAATTGAATGCTATCCATCCTTGCAAGTATATATGGGTTTGCAGCCACATTCACAATTACTTTCGACTGTCGCATAATTGCCTTCATCATATTAATTACCTGCGATGATAATCCAAAATCTTTATCAGGTTTATTGTTAGTATTGTCAATATGTATGATAACTAAATTATAGTTTTTCAATTGAGAAAGCAACGTATCAAAAGTTTCTTTCTTCGCATCCTTATCCATTCCAAAATGCTTTACATTGGCATAGTTCGAAAGTGTCTGCTGAAATATATTGATGTCTTTATATCCTAAAGAAAGCGATGCTATCCTTAATGAATCAAGGTTTTTAAGAGGAATTATATTGTTTTTATTTTGCAATAAAGTCAACGAAGATTCAGTTAATTTACGATTGATAACATCCGCATTTACAGTGTTCAATTCTTTGTAAAGGTTTTTTACTTTAATCTTTGAATAGTGATTTAGCCCTGCCCATTCTTTTGCTTTCAATATCTTCAGACATCGTTTATCAATTTCTTCCTGCAAAACAAGTCCGCTGTCAATTGCACTTTTAATTTTTTTTATTGCTGTAGGCACATCCTCAGGAAAAAGCAATACATCATTGCCTGCCATCAAAGCTTTCAAGTCTACTTCTCCCGGTTTGTAAAATTTACTAACACCTTTCATGTTCAAAGCATCGGTAAACACAAGCCCTTTGAAGCCGAGCGTATCTTTCAATAATCCTGTTACAATTCTTTTGGTAAGTGTAGAAGGCTGATTAGCCGTCGTATCTAATGAAGGAATAGATAAATGCGCAACCATCATACTGCCCAACCCTTTTGCAATTAATTCCTTGAAAGGATATAATTCAAGCGTATCCAATCTTGCTCTTGATGATTTAATTGTAGGTAATGTTTTATGCGAATCGCTGTCTGTATCGCCATGTCCCGGAAAATGTTTTGCATTTGCAAGCACTCCATTATCTTGCATTCCTTTCATGTACATCAATGCTTTAGCGGTTACATTGTATTTATTTTCACCGAAAGAACGTGTTCCAATCACGGGATTCATCGGATTATTATTAATATCAACGTCGGGTGCAAAATTTATCTGCATTCCCAAACGCTTGCATTGGCGGGCAATTTCGACTCCCATTGTATAAATCAATGAGTCATTTTGAATTGCACCCAATGTCATTTGCCTTGGAAATCTAGTGGTGCTATCCAGTCGCATTGATAAGCCCCATTCGGCATCCATAGCTATAAACAAGGGAACCTTAGAAAGAGATTGATATTGATTGGTAAGTAACGCTTGTCTAGTAGGTCCTCCCTGAAAAAATATCAAGCCCCCGATTTTATATTGTTTAACCAGTTTCTTAATTTCAGTGAGATGCGTTTTATCTTTGTTAGAATAAGCAGCTACCATAAACAGTTGTGCAATGCGCTCTTCTGGAGATAATGTTTTGAACACCGAATCAGCCCAACTTGATTTAACATTATAAAAGGGCGGATCCTGTGAAAAAGATTTATTTATAAATCCTGCGAAGACAATTGTAATAACAAGTAGTGCAGCAGTAATATTTTTATTCATTAATGATGGAATAATTAATTCGCATAAAAATACTTTTAATAGAACCTTTAGTTTCTATTACTCCATTTTCTTATCAACTTTACTGTGTTGATGGAAAACATATAATGCTAACCTTGTTGATTATATAGATTTGTAAATTCGTAACGGTTCGTAATCAATAATAATTATGTATAAAAAGATATTTAACTTGATGGTATTAATGATTAGCGTACTGATTATTCAGTTACTCACAGGTTATATTACCAATAAAATTATTCATTACGAAACAGGATTAAGTCCCTACAAAGTTACAGCATTTGCAATGGTTGCTCTTGTATTCGTTCTGGTTCCGGCATATAGGTATATGCATTCTAAAGTAGAAGTGATTGTGGCAAAAATATTACTTTCAGGTAGTAATTCATTAGGTAAAACAGTTGGATTGATTGTCTCCTTTGCCTTGGTATTTGGAATTCTATTTCTAATATATCTTCATCATTGGTTTAATATTAATTTGTTTGATTATCTTTCCAAAGACGAAATAAAATAGTTTTTAATGATGGGTATAAAAAACAGGATCCCCGTTAATCTTTTCTATATCCATTTTAAAGCGTGCAATAATACATTTTTCTTCAGGAGTAATTGGAGGAAATGCCTTGGCTATTTTTTCTAATATTCGCAGTGAAGTAGCTTTCAATTCAGGACTTAAATATTGACTATTTAATTTAATTTCATTAATTGCCCAATTATACGTTGTTTCTGCATCCATTTTGTCTTTATCAATTATCTGAAAGATAATGTCAGAAACCTCAAAATCATAATCTTTGATACGTAGTTCTGCTGCCACTATATTGTGAAATTTCTGGCGTTCTTCGTTCTGTACTTTTCCGTCAATTTTAGCAACAGCATAGGCTATTTCACCTATTGCATAGTGAAGGTTTTCAAATGGCGTCATAGGAATACGTATTTAGGGTGAAAATTATACTCCAAAGGTAATAGTTAGTAATGGTTATTAGAATTATTATTTTGATTATTAAAAGTGATTTTAATCACTTTTTCCTCAAAACAAAAAATCCCGTTTAACATTGCTGCCAAACGGGATTTTAATTGTCTTAATTATTTACTACGCTTTTTCGGCAAGTACAACCACTTTATTATTTAAAACTTCAACAACTCCTCCGTTGATTTCAAAGTTCTCTACATTTTTTTTAGTATCAGTAACTTTAACAGTACCTTTTTTCAATGATGCAATCATTGGCGCGTGATTATCCAAAATACCAAACGAACCATCAGAGCCAGGAAGTTTAACCGCTTCCACATCGCCACTGAACATTTTATTTTCCGCTGTTATTATTTCTAAATACATTTTTATATTATTTCGCTTCCGCTATTATTTTCTTACCTTTTTCTATTGCATCTTCAATTGTTCCAACTAGGTTGAAAGCTGCTTCAGGATATTCATCCACTGCACCATCCATAATCATATTGAAACCTTTGATAGTATCTTCGATAGGAACAAATACACCTTTTAAACCTGTGAACTGCTCCGCTACGTGGAACGGCTGAGACAAGAAACGCTGAACACGACGTGCACGTGATACAACAAGTTTATCTTCTTCTGATAACTCATCCATACCAAGGATTGCGATAATGTCCTGCAATTCTTTATAACGTTGCAAAGTGCTCTTTACACGTTGTGCTGTATTATAATGAGCATCGCCCAATACGATAGGAGTAAGGATACGTGAAGTAGAATCCAAAGGATCCACCGCAGGATAAATACCTAACTCGGCAATTTTACGGTTCAAAACTGTTGTAGCATCCAAGTGGGCAAAAGTTGTTGCCGGAGCAGGGTCAGTCAAGTCATCCGCAGGCACATAAACCGCCTGAACTGAAGTGATAGAACCACGTTTTGTAGATGTGATACGTTCCTGCATCAATCCCATTTCCGTAGCCAAAGTTGGCTGGTAACCC
>CAIRRW010000431.1 GCA_903881065.1 uncultured Bacteroidota bacterium | reverse complement strand
TGTTTGTTATTATTAATGAAAATTATAATCAAACAAATTTTTCACCTTTAGCTACTTTAACATCATTAACAAAAGTTCGTATCTGCTGCTCATCTTCTTTTTTACAGATAAGCAAAATACCATCAGATTCAACAACAATATAATCTTCCAATCCTTGCATGATAACCAATTTGTCTTTTGGCACATTTACAATACAATTTTTTGAATCGTAGAGCATCACGTTTTTACCAACCACAGCATTGTTGTTTTTATCCTGTTTTACATGTTCGTATAATGAACCCCACGTTCCTAAATCGCTCCAGCCAATTACTGATGCGCGGACATAAACGTTGGTTGCTTTTTCCATGATTGCATAATCAATGGAAATATTCTTGCAGTTACTATATGCTTTTGTAATAAACTCACTTTCCTTTGGTGTGTTGTAAACATCATTTCCCTCCTTGAAAATTAAATCCAAATCAGGAGAATACATTTCAAATGCTTTAATAACACTTTTAACACTCCAAACAAATATGCCTGAATTCCATAGGAAATCTCCGCTTTTCAAAAAGAATTTTGCCATTTCCAAGTCAGGCTTCTCAGTAAACGTTTTTACTTTTTTAATCCGTTTATCCGTTTCTGTTTGCTCTGATTCAACAAACTGAATATAGCCATAACCTGTATCTGGTCTGCTAGGACGAAGGCCTAGCGTAACCAAACAATCTTCTTTTGCTGCTTTCTTAAAGCAGGATTTAATAGCCTTTACAAAAGTATCTTCTTTTGCTATCAGGTGATCCGAAGGCGCAATAACTGTTAACGCATTTGGATTTTGCTGAGCTATTTTATAGCAGGCATATGCCACACAAGGTGCTGTGTTTTTACGAGCAGGTTCACTCAAAACGTTTTTACTATCAATTCCACTTAATTGTTCGTTTACCAGACCAACATATAAATCATTCGTTACGATATATATATTTTCTTTTGGACAAAGCCTTAGAAAACGGTTGTATGTTTGCTGAAGTAAAGTTTGACCGGTACCTAAAATATCCAAAAACTGTTTTGGGTGTGCAGTTCTACTCATTGGCCAAAAGCGGCTTCCAATACCGCCAGCCATTATTACACAATAATTATTTTTTAACACTTTATTTTTTATTACAATTAAATATCAATTTTTAATCTCTCTTTTTGCTTAATTTTAAGCAGTCAATTTGCTTAATGCATTTCTCAAATTACTGATTACTGCTGCCACATCTTCCTCTTTACATGTTCCTACGGACAAACGATACCAGCTAGAATCAGGCGAAGCGCCAAATGCATAAAATGGCACAAAGGCAACCTGCGCTTCATCCAAAATGTATTTAGTAACATCTTTAGTTGTTTCCAATGTTTTTCCTGAAGGAGTTTTCTGACCATGAAGTGAAAACTGAACAGTAAGGTAAATAGCAGCTTCCGGAGCAATTGCATCCACTTTAAAACCTTCGGATTTCAAACTTTTAAATCCTTCATAAAATCCTATAAGTCGAACATTAATTTTATTTTTTATTTCTGATAAAAATTTATCATACGACGGCAAATCGTTTAGGTAGGCGGCTACTGCAATCTGTTCGGCTTTTGGAGCCCATGCGCCAACATGAGTAAGTAGCATTTTAATTTTATCGATTATCTTTTTAGGCCCCATGCACCAGCCAACTCTAACGCCTGTAGCTGCAAGTGATTTTGAAATTCCATCAACAAAAAGAGTATAGTTTTTCATTTCAGGACGTAGAGAAACAGGATTGTAATGTTTGGTTTCACCCATTGTTAATGCCCAATAAATCTGGTCGTACATTAAATATAAAGGCTTTTTGTTTTCTGCATTTCGCTTTTCATTCTCAGCAAGTATCAAATCACAAATCTCTTCCAAATCTTTTTTCTTGAATGTAGTACCTGTTGGATTTAGTGGCGAACACAAAGCTATAAGATTAGCTACGCCAATATGTGGTTTTAAATCCGCAGCGGTAGGCATAAATTTATTTTCAGGAGATGTTTCAATAACTATCTCCTTTGCATTGTTCATGTAAGTATAATGATTGTTATTCCAGGAAGGAACTGGGAAAATAACTGAATCTCCTTCGTCAACCAATACTTTGAAAATAGAATAAATTACCGGACGGGCACCGCCTGCAATTACAATTTCATCTGTTTTATAATCCAAATCACCACGTTGTTTAAGTAGTTTGGAAACGGCTTCGCGCAATTCCAACATGCCATCGGCAGCAGGGTAATTGGTTTGGTCATCTTCGTACGCTTTTATTATCAGCTGTTTTAATTCGGCAGGTATCGGAAATACTTTAGGGTTAAAATCACCTATAGTAAGATTATAAACCTTTTCTCCTTTCTTTATTTTCTCATTTACTTCTGCAGCCAGTTTAATAATTTCCGATCCTATAATATTGTCTGCAAGTTTTGATACTTTCAGGTCTATGTTTTTTTCAATTGTGTTTGTGCTCATGCGCTTTATTAAATATTGTTTAATTTTATTTTGAAGTGGAGCAAATGTAATAAAAACGGATTACTTAAAGGTCATTTTATTTATTATTTATTATTGAAATTTGTCAGTTTGAAAATATAATTTTTTCATATCAACAAACTGTTCTACATTTGTAAATATAATAACTAGGGAAAGCATGATTTTACGTACGGATAATTTAATAAAGAAGTATAAAAACAGAACGGTTGCCAAGAATGTAAGTGTTGAAGTACATCAAGGTGAGATTGTTGGTTTGCTTGGGCCAAACGGTGCCGGAAAAACAACTTCTTTTTATATGATAGTAGGAATGATAAAACCTAATTCCGGAAAAATATATCTTGATGATAAAGATATTACCGACGAGCCGATGTATAAACGTGCTCAGCTTGGTATAGGTTATCTGGCGCAGGAAGCATCTGTTTTTAGGAAGTTGAGTGTGGAAGATAATGTGCGAGCAATACTCGAAATGACAAAGCTGAGCAAAGAAGAACAGGCGCATAATCTGGAAGAATTATTAAACGAATTTCATCTTACCCATATTCGTAAAAACCTTGGCGACAGGTTATCCGGTGGTGAAAGAAGAAGAACAGAAATTGCCCGCTGCCTTGCTGCAAATCCTAAATTTATATTGCTTGATGAACCTTTTGCAGGCGTTGACCCTATTGCGGTTGAAGATATTCAATCCATTGTAGCGAAGCTGAAACAAAAAAATATCGGCATATTAATTACCGACCATAATGTGCAGGAAACATTGCAGATTACTGATAGAGCATATTTACTATTTGAAGGAAGTATTATGAAAGCCGGAAGCGCGGAAGATTTGGCAAATGATGAGCAGGTGAGAAGAGTTTATCTGGGTCAGAATTTTATCCTTCGCGACAAAAAAGTTGCTCTTGCCCCTTAATTAATTACAATCGATTTCTTCACTTCCTCCAGTTGCATCAGGTGCCTATTGGTATGATGAATAAGGAAGTGTACCCAATCAGTTTTAGTCATTTCACCCAGCACTTGATGTTTGATGGTATGCGTTTCCTCCTCAATTTTATTGGTATCGAGATGATAAATAATTTTATCAATGATGATGTTGATATTTTTTGCAGCATCGTCGGCATTGGCGAATCGCCCTTGAGGTGAAACAAAATCGGGTGCAGGAACTTTGAAGCTTCGATTAACAAGAAGGGTGTTTAACTTTTGATCGCTGAATAATTCAGTACGGTTGTTTTCTGTATTTCCTTTTTCGGGTGGCAGTGTAAGCACTTTTGCCACACCTACATCTACTAAAAAAATATGTTCGATAATTTCTGAAATGCTCCAGACAGTATCTGCAGGTTTAAATTGAATTTGTTCGTTAGTAAGTGTTTTAAACGAGTTTAAAAGCGTATCGGTATTCAGTTTTAATTTCTCCTGCAATGTCATCGTGTTGAGTTTTGTACGTATTTATAGTTGATGAAATAAATAAAATGCTGCATTAACATTTTACCTAACAATCAATTTACAAATTAGTTCTCGAACAACTCAAACTCATAAAATTCCATTATTTGATTTGCAAGTAATTTTTTACAAGCTTCATCCACTTTGGCGTTGGCAGCTTCCTTTGATGCAGCCTCTATTTCCAAGGTAATGTGTTTCCCTATTCTTACATTTTGTATTTCGGGTAATCCAAGGTTTTTCATGCTTCCGGTTACTGCTTTCCCTTGTGGGTCTAATAATGCTTTTAAAGGCATTACATCAATTTCTGCTCTGAATTTCATTTTTAGTTTTTATATTATTTATGATGGATAAAACGATGTACAAAAATATTATTATTGGTATTGCGATGAAGTGAAATACTATCAACAAAAGTAAGGAACTTATCAAGAAAACATATCTTATTATATTATCTGCCCAGCCAAATGTTTTGAATTTAAGAGCAAACAGTGGTAGTTCGGCTACCATTAAATAGGAGATGAGAATAGCTAATAGTAATAAAAAATAGAAATTAAGTGTAATGGAAGGAACATAAAAACTGCCGAGCTGAAACTGAAAACGATTAATTAATGGCAGCGTGCAGATTAATAATGAGGAGGCGGGAGTGGGCACACCTATAAAAGAGGAGGACTGACGGGTATCGATATTAAACTTGGCTAACCGAAGGGCAGAAAAAATGGTTATTAAAAAGGCGAAGTAAGGAAGATAGCTTTCCACATTGTTTTGTGATGCGTTCATCATTTTGAACATGGTGGCGCCGGGCACTACCCCGAAGGTTACCATATCGGCCAGGGAATCCAGTTGTTTTCCCATTTCGCCGCTTACCTTTAATATGCGGGCAGCAAAGCCATCGAAGAAATCGAGAATGGCGGCAATGCTTACCAATATGGCACTTGTTATTAAATCGCCATTAAATATCGAAACCAATGCAAGACAACCGCATAATAAATTGCCGCACGTAATGGCATTTGGAATATTTTTTTTGATATTCATTGTCGGCGAAATTAACAAAAATAAAGAAGGGGGAAATAGAATTGGCTCATTAGTTTATTGGTTCATTGGTCTTATTATATAAAAGTTCCGATTTGCTGCGTAGCTTATTTTAACATGTTACGTGAAGTATTGCCAAGCTAAAATTAGTTATGTGGATATTTAAATAAGAGTAATTGGTGAGTACAACTACGGCAGAAATGTTTTAGGTAATCATAATGAATCAGGTGAAAGGTACTCTGCTAAAGAAAATTGAAACGACCTGGATTTTCCTTTATGGCAAGTACATCATAATAGGAAGTGGCAGAATGTTTTATGGATGTAGCAACTTATCGTTCTCTTCTAGCAGAAGTATGCGCAAAAGAAGTAGAAGTATTGGCAAAAGAGCTAGAAGTGCTGGCAAAAGAGCTAGAAGTACTGGCAAAAGAAGTAGAAGTGTTGGCAAAAGAGCTAGAAGTATGGGCAAAAGAGCTAGAAGTATGAAAATCGCACTCCAAAGAAACGCGCTAACGCATTTTAAGGCACTGTTTTTATTTTAGAGTATATTCGAATAATTAAACTCGGAAGTTGATTTAAGGGCATTTTTTGGCGTTGATATTTTTTAATTTTCAACCCTCTAATATATAATTAAAATATAGTTGGTTTTTGGGAGGAAATAGAAAAAGAATCCAATGGGTTTAAATGTTTATAGAAATAAGATAAAATTGCACCATTTCCATTCTGGTCGAATTGACAATAAGCGCAGTCAGTTCGAGCGTATTCGAGAACAAACAATTAATTCTCTTCGATACTTTCTGCAATTTTCAAAAGTTCATTGCATGTTTTCCGGTTTCGGGTGGTAGCAGTAAGTTTTAATTTCGATTCGAAAAAGTTGTTATTCAACTTTGTGTTTCCATAACCGTTGGGACAAAACAGATAAATTGTTTTGCCGGAAATTACGTATTCATCAGGCGAGAAGTTGCCGCTGATTTTTGAAATTTCAGTTTTGTCCGGCTCATTTGCCAGAAACGTAACATGTAGTTTAGTACTATCTTCCTTTCGGGTATTTACAAAAGGATTGTTCTCTAAAATTAACCGCAATTCATCCGTTTCAATTACCAGCACTGGTACTTCAAAATTGTATTTATCATTAATCAGCTTGCTTATTTTAGTTGCCAGTTCAGCAGTTTTTGATTTCTTGAATTGAAACACCACATTGCCGCTTTGTATATAGGTATGTATATTTTTAAACCCAAGTGATTCGTAAAGCGTTTGTAAATCACTCATCTTTATCATCCGTTTCCCGCTTACGTTTATTCCTCTCAAAATTGAAATATAGGTTTTCATACTACTTGGTTTTGCTTAATATTAATTGTTTATCAGTTCCAAAGATAATTAAATACACTAATACGTCAGCCTTGTACTAATGTTGTTGAATAATTATAACTTCCAAAACAAGGGCAATTCCAAATATAGTGATTCATGTCAAAGGGCGCTTTGATTCCTATCATTGAGCCCTTGTTTGATAATAGGTTACTTTGTAATGAATTAAAATAGATTGTTTAATCAAAACTTAAAATTAGAAATCATGATTAATAAAATAATTTGTCCTGTTGATTTTTCCTCTGCATCAATTAATGCTGTAGAATATGCAGCAAGGCTAGCTCAGGTGTTTGAAGCCCAAGTGATATTAGTTAATGTTCAACGCATAATAATGCCTGAGGCTGTAAGTATGGGCGAAGGGATAGGAGCAGAGGCTAGAAAAAACTCCCTTATTGTTTCAAAAAAACTGAAAGACATGGCTGCAGAAACAAGCCTTACATTTAATATTTCCACAACTTATGAAGTTGAAATTACAGTAAAAGCATTCGAAAAAAACTTTTCTGATGCTGATGGAAACAACGCTATGATTGTGATGGGTACCAATGGAATTGATGATGTTGACCAATATTTGTTCGGCACCAATACATATAATGTAATCAAAAAAACAAATTGTCCTGTACTTGTAGTACCCGAAAATGCTACGTTTGGTAGGATGAAAAAAATTGTTTTTGCCTGGGATTATTCGCGTAGAAGTAATTTTTCATTCTCATTGCTTAGTCAATTTATGAAAGCATTCAACCCTCAGTTTGTTTTTCTGCATGTAAGTAAATATCCATCTGAAATTAGCATAGATGTATTCAGGGCATTGCGCAGCGAGATAATTGATGTGCTCGGCAATGATAGTAATGTGGAGTTCGAGCAGGTGTTTTCTGATGATATTCCGGAAAGTATTAACGGATACATGATGAAAAAGAAAGCCGATATGCTGTCGATAACATTTTACAACAGGGGATTCATTTCTGACCTTTTTCATGGTACTGTAACAAAGGATTTAAGCGCAACTGCCAAATATCCTGTTTTGGTATTGCATGCTTAATAAATTAATAATGAATAATCATTAAATGGAAACAAAACTAAAAAAGCCGGCAGCAAGAAATCTAAAGTCAGTGTTAGCCAATAGTACATTAAATACAATTTATGAACGACGTGCTGTAAGAAAGTATGAAGATAAACTGGTAGATAAAAATATTATTGAACAGATAATAGATGCAGGACGAATGGCTCCTTCGGCTGTTAACAGACAGCCATGGAAGTATTATGTGCTCACCGACCGTAAAGAAATACGAAGATACTCGAAAGCAATAGGTGTAGTTGCACTGAAGGGAATAATGCGGATAGGAGTGAAGAGTATTGTAAAAACAATAAAACAATTTTTACATTTTACACATGGCATAGAGTTTTTTAAAGCTCCCGACCCAGTGTTCCATAATGCTCCAGTG
>CAIRRW010000430.1 GCA_903881065.1 uncultured Bacteroidota bacterium | reverse complement strand
TATCCTGATGGAGATACTGTTGCACTTAATGCCCAAGACCAAAGCTATTATCAACTTTGCAGAACCTATGGAAGAAATATTGTTTGGAATAATAAGGAGATAAATCCTGAAACAGGTAAATCATATTTTGGAGATGTTGTTGCCCGCCCTTCTGATAAACGAGAGAATTATGTGAAACGATGTGTGGCTGTTGCTGGAGATACATTGTTTATAAAAGATAAACAGTTATTTATTAATAGCAAGCCTTCATATGTAGCGTCAACTATGCAATACACTTACAAAGTAACTACTGATGGAAATGGCATAAGTAATAAGATATTTGAAAAATTTGACATTACAGATTTCCCTATAGAGTCGATGCAGGACAGTACAGGAATAACCTATATTGTAAATCTTCCTAATAATAAAGTAGAGGAATTTAAACATCTTGAAAATATTAAATCATTTACTCCTGTAATTGAGCCTGCCGGACAATATAGTTCACGAATTTTCCCGCATAGCCCAAATTATAAATGGAACAATGATAATTTTGGGCCATTATTTATTCCTAAAAAAGGAATAACTGTGAATATAGATACAGCAAACATTGTACTATATAGCCGAATCATTATTAATTATGAATTGAATACTTTGGAAATAAAGGGAGGCAAAATATTTATCAATGGCATTGAGGCTAAAACCTATACATTTAAACTTGATTATTATTTTATGATGGGCGATAATCGGCACAATTCAGCAGATTCGCGCTATTGGGGATTTGTTCCGGAAGATCATATTGTTGGAAAACCTGTATTTGTTTGGATGAGTATTAAGGAGGACAACAAAAATGTTGTTGGTGAAAAAGGCACGCAATCAGGCTTCCTTAAAAAGCTGAAGACTTCTGTAATTGACGATCCTACACGAAGGGCTCGTTTTTTCTGCTTTGTTAGTAAAGATGGATTATCACGTTCTTATTTTATTCACTTTATTGTGATAGTGTTTGGCTTAAGTGGTTTCTTTTATTATAAAAGGAAAAGAGTTGAGAAGAAGAGTTAATTAACAAGGGGAATAAAAATTCTTATTAATAAGATGCCTAAACCTATAATATTGTTTCTCATTTCTTCTACTATGAAGCAAAAAGATTAATTCTGAAATCCTCGGTTTAATTATTAATTTTACACGCTTTTTACTAAATAGTTTTAATGAAAGTTTTCGAAATCCCTGAATTTTATAAAAGTCCGATAATTTCAAAAATAAAGGAAATCAGACGAAACAACGACCCCCGAAAAAAGGATTTTACTCCTACATTGCTTGACTTTGGGGCTGTTCGGTTTTTTATTTCCCGTCATTTTGGATTTTGTTATGGAGTAGAAAATGCAATTGAAATATCCTATAGGGCAATTGAAGAAAATAAAGGCAAAAGAATATTTTTACTTAGTCAGATGATTCATAACCCTGAAGTGAACAATGATTTGATAAGTAGAGGTGTTCGTTTTTTAATGGATACATCCGGTGTTCCTATTATACCGTTTTCTGAACTTACAAAGGACGACATTGTAATTATTCCTGCCTTTGGAACTACACTAAACATAGAAGAGCAATTAAACAAGATTGGAATTTCTGTTCGTAAATATGATACAACTTGCCCGTTTGTAGAGCGCGTATGGAAACGTTCTGAAACATTGGGAGAAAGTAATCATACCATTATCATTCATGGGAAATATAAACATGAAGAGACAAGAGCTACATTTTCTAGAAGTGAAAAAAATGCCCCTGCAATAGTTGTAAAAGATATTCATGAGTCTATAGTCCTTGGAGAATTTATTTTGGGGAATATTTCCATTGACGAATTTGAAAAGACTTTTAGAGGAAAACATTCGTATGATTTCGATACCACCAAACATCTAGTACGAATTGGAGTAATTAACCAGACTACTATGCTTGCCTCGGAAACACAGGAAATTGCAGATTACTTTAGGAGCATTATGATTAAAAAATTTGGAGAAGCAGATTTAAATAATCATTTTGCGGATACTCGTGATACTTTATGTTATGCTACAAATGAGAATCAGGAAGCTACCTATAGTTTACTGAACCAGGAAGCAGATTTAGCAATTGTTGTAGGAGGTTACAACAGTTCAAATACTTCACATATTGTTGAGTTGTGCGAGAAGAAACTACCTACTTATTTTATATCTTCATCTTCTGAAATTATTTCAAAAGATGAAATTAAACATTTTAACTTTTCAAAACAGGAACATCTATTTACATCCAATTATTTACCTAAGAAGAATCCTTTAAATATAATACTGACATGTGGGGCATCCTGTCCGGATTCAATTGTAGATGATGTTCTACGGAAACTAATTTCTTATTTTCAAACAATAAAATCTATAGAAACTGTTTTAAAACAATTAAATAAAAACAATTAAAAAAATTATGGAAGACTTTTTAGAAGTGAGAAAATCTCAAATACCAGGTGCAGGGAAAGGTCTGTTCACATTGAAAGATATAAAAAAAGGAGAACTAATTATTGAATATCTCGGAGAGATAATAAATGATGCGGAATGTGATAAACGTGCTGAAAAGGATCAATACGGATATATATTCTATATCAGTAAAAATAGGTGTATTGACGCATATAACATGCCGGAAGTAAAAGCTAGGTATGCAAATGATGCCAAAGGCCTTACAAAAATAAAAGGAGTGAATAATAATTGCTGTTACGAAGTATGGAAAAGAAGTGGCTGGATAAAAGCAGAAAAGAACATAAAAGCAGGTGATGAAATTCTTGTAAGTTATGGTGCAGAATATTGGCGAGATATCAGATACAATATTAAACTGGAAGAAGAGAAAAAGGCGGCTGCAAAGAATGTGAAAACTAAAAAAGCGAAGGCTGTCAAATAGTTTGGAACAACAAAGATTATTTGGACTTATTGGTAAAACACTTACTCATTCTTTTTCGAAAGTTTATTTTACTGAAAAATTTTTGAAAGAAAATATTCCCAATTGTGAATATAATCTTTATCCCATAGAAAATATTAATCAGTTTCCTCAACTGATTTTAAAAAATCCAACTCTTGAAGGTTTAAGTGTTACAATTCCGTACAAAGAAAGTATAATAAATTTTCTGGATAAACTTGATGAAACAGCCCGAAAGGTTGGTGCTGTAAATTGTGTAAAAATTAATCACCTATCTTCTGGTAAGAATGAATTTGTTGGATATAATACCGATGTTTTCGGATTTCGCCAATCGATAAAGCCATTCCTCGAAAGTCAACACGAAAGAGCATTAATATTAGGTATAGGAGGCGCTTCAAAAGCTGTAGCCCACGTATTAACTGAAATAGGCATTGATTGTTTTTTTGTAACACGAAACAAAAACGGAAATTACAATAGTTTAATTTCGAATCGTCTTTTTGATTATTCCGAAATAACTGAAAATAGTATCAACGCATTTAAATTGATTGTAAATACTACACCTCTGGGGATGTATCCTAATATTGATGAGGCTCCCTCCTTGCCATTCCAATTTATTAAACCATCTCATCTATTGTTTGATTTGGTTTATAATCCAATAGAAACAGTATTTATAAAAAAGGGAAAACAATAT
>CAIRRW010000429.1 GCA_903881065.1 uncultured Bacteroidota bacterium | reverse complement strand
CATTCCAGTTTCCTTTTACTCCTGTTGTGTTCATTTTTTTTATTATTAGTTATATGAATTATTTCACAGTACAAAGGTCTGTAACTTGCACTTGGTGGGTATTACATAATTTCACAAATTACATACATCATTTACACGTGGGCGAGGGCGTGTTTAGCTCGTGACTAGCATTAGGTGGTGTACTCACCACTACTGCTAAATTAATTAAACTGCAAACAAAACCTAAGAACTATGCAGTGGCACCTCCCTCCTATTTCAAGGAAAAAGAAGGAGAGAAAACATAATGTACCTACTTCAGTACTTATTTTAGTATCATTGTTGTATAAATATAGTGTACTAAACTAATCCCTAAACAAAAATTAAAATGAGTACTAAAAAAAACTGGCATCAACAACATAAAGAATCATTAGGATTCGGCAGCCGATTAGCAGATTCGGTAGCTAACGGAATGGGTTCGTGGAAATTTATTATTATCCAAACAATACTTGTTGTGCTTTGGATGGGATTAAACCTAATAGGCTATTTGCGTCATTGGGACGAATATCCATTTATATTGCTCAATTTGGTGTTCTCCACCCAAGCCGCTTATGCTGCACCTATTATAATGATGGCTCAAAACAGGCAGAACGACAGAGACAGGTCGCAGGCATTGGCAGATTATCAAACTAATATTGATGCAAAACTTGAAATTGAAGCATTGGCTATAAAGCTTAATTCGTTGGAAGTGGAAAAACTGGATAAGATTATTAGTCTGTTGTCAGAAATGAAAAATAATTCATTAAAATAAAAACAGGGTAACCGAAAATTGAAAAGGGCAGGTAAAAAAACTCAAAGATAATGTGCTATACTACTGCAATACAGAAAGAAGCGGAAGATTTAGAACGTCGATTTAAACGAATAGCAGATGCTGAAGCGAAGCTATTTAAAAAATCGCAGTTCGAGGCAGGGTTTACATTTCCTAAAACACCTGTAATAGCAAATGATAAACCCAATATCATTTCGTTATTAAGCTGGGGATTGCTGCCACCGTGGGCAAAAGATAAAACTTTCAGAAGAAACCTATTAAATGCTAAAATAGAAACAATAAAAGAGCTGCCATCGTTTCGCAACTCCTTAAAAAATCGCTGTCTCGTATTAGTTGATGGTTTTTATGAGTGGAAATGGCTGGATGAAAAAGGTAAGAACAAAGAAAAGTATCATATTAAATTACCAGGCAATAAAGCTTTTGCAATGGCTGGCATATGGAGTGACTGGGTAGATAAAGAAACAGGTGAAATACTAAAAACATATACCATAGTAACTACAGAAGCAGATGCGCTAATGAGCGAAATACACAATACAAAAAAACGTATGCCTGTTATACTGACTCCCGACAATGAAGACAAATGGCTGAACGGCGATGAAGTGGATAACTTTAAACACCCTAAAGTAGAACTGGTGGCAGAGAAGGAATAAATTCAAACAATCGCGAATGTGTCGACAGTCGCGAAATGTCCCACTCTTACCGAATATTAAGTAGTATCTTGCTACCCTTAAAATAAAAACAGGGTAACTCTAAGCTGAAAAAAGCAGATAAAACGAAAAAATACATAAATGAAAAAAGCTATATTATTATTATCAATCCTTGTCAACATTCATATTTCAAATGCTGCTATTGTAAATGTTTCTACCATTTTAGCTTTGCAAACGGCAATAAATAATGCCACAGCCGGCGATACCATCATGCTATTAAATGGCACCTATATAAATAATACTATAAATATTGCCACCAATAATATTACAATACAAGCGCAAACTGCAGGCGGTGTTTTTTTGAACGGTAGTAATTCCATTTCTTTTACGGGAAATTATGTAACTTTTTCGGGTTTTCAGTTTATTTCAGGCACCATTACTGGCAATGCAATTACAGTGAACGGCAATAATAACACCTTAACTCAATTAAATTTTAATGGATATGATGCAGGACACATGATATATATTACAGGGCAGAACAATATTGTAAGCTATAGTAATTTCCAAAATAAACCGGCGACAAATAATGTGAATCATGGTGGCACAGGCGATATGGTGCAAATAATCCCCAATGCCACAAACCCAGGTTATAACACTATCAGGTATTGTTCATTTAAACATATGCCTGGCTTTGGGGGAGATTTTGGAAACGAATGCATTCGCATTGGTGATGGTGCTTATTCAACTTACATTTCCAGAACATTAGTTGAGTATTGTTATTTTGAAGATACAGGCAATGGCGACAGCGAATCAATATCTGTAAAGTCGAGAGAAAATTGCTTACGGTTTAATACTTCTTATAACAACCCAAATGCAATGTTTTCTTTCAGAAATGGTGATAACAATGTTGCTTACAGTAATTTTTTTATAAAATCGGGCGGTATCCGTTGCAAGCAATCCAATAATATATATTGTTATAATAATTATTTTCAGAAGGCAGGTACTAACCAGAATTCATCATTACCCGGCAGTGGTACAGCGCCTGTAACACTTGAATATGTTGGCACTGGATATGGTGACAATTTTAATTTTATACACAATACATTTTACAAATGTTCCGATTCGAAAATAGCAAGCGGCTTGACCAATCGCACCTGGGCCAATAATATTTTTTATTCCGATTCATCCACCGTATTTTCAGGTGCCAATTCAGGTCAAAGCTATGCAGGCAATATTTATCAAGGCGTATTAGGATTTACAATCGCTTCAGGTATTAATAATATTAATCCGCTTTTAGTTCTCAATTCTAATAATTATTATGGCTTATCCGCTTCGAGCCCTGCTATAGGCGCCGCATCAGCAAGCTACCCTGCAATAATAAACATTATTGGATTAAATAATGATACTAACTTGCTTTTCGATATTCAAGGTCAAGCGAGGCCAGCAACTATAACTTTAAAAGATGTAGGCTGCGACCAATATACAAGCGGCTCTGTTACTAATTATCCTTTAGATTCATGTCAGGCAGGTCCCTCTTATCTTTGTCAAGTTACTACATCAATAAGTACTTTAGCTACTGATGCAAATAGTGTTTCTGTTTATCCAAATCCTTCGTGCGGATTATTCACTGTTTCTTCCAATAGTAAAGTAGCTGAAATTATGGTGATGAATCTTTTAGGTCAGGTAATTTTAAATACAACTATAAAAAATGAGAAACAGGAAATTTATATTGACAAGGATGGAATTTACATAGTTAATATAAAAACTTCAGCTGGAATTATAAATCAAAAAATGATTATACATCACCAATAATAGCCTCTGTCGCAAGCGCCTTTGCTCTTGATGGCGATTAATTAGCATCCTGCTATAGTATAACCGAAACTAATAAATTAATTCCGGTAATAAATCTGTAAATTATATAACTATTAAAAAGATTGTGTAATACCTACTTTCATAATCATGCGGACTTTTGTGCCGTAAATAATTACAAACAATTTAAAAATGAAAAAATGAAAAAAGTAGTTTTAGTATTAGCAGTAATTGGTTTTATAACAACCACTGCAACATCAAAAAATTTAATTAGTTATAATAAGGTAAGTAAAGTGTTTGCTTTAGCCGATGACAAGAACAAAGCATGCATAGATGCATGTAATGTCTGTATTACTTCGTGTGATAAAGTAATTGCAACAAACGCAAAAGAAAAAAATGCGAAAATGGCTGAATGCGATAAACTTTGTAAGGAGTGTATTGCCAGCTGCAAAGGAGCAGTAACAGCAATGAAGGCAAACAGCAAGGATTACAAAGCAATTTGCCTTGATTGTGCAAAAATCTGTGAGAAGTGTGCCACTGAGTGTGACAAATTCAATATGGATGATTGTAAAAAGTGCGCTGCTGATTGCCGCACTGCTGCAAAGCAATGCAGAGAGATGTAAGAATTAATGCTTTACAATATTTAAAGCATTAATTGAAATTTAAAAAAGCACGACCTTATAGTCGTGCTTTTTTTATGGACTCTGTTATAAAGGAAAAGAAGGAGGCAAAAAGTTAAAAACAACAAAATATACGCATTCAACGACTATTAAATTTTTTACAGTTTCATTAATCTACTTTTACCATCACAAAAATTTAAATATCATGAAAAAAAGAACTTTTATTTATTTGATGGCGCTCTGTTTAGGGTCCTTTATTATTAGTAGTTATAGCCATGGCGCTGCTGCCAATGCATATGATTGTACAGGTGCTGAAACTGGATTAAGTAATCCAGCAGGGTGTAGTTGTCATAACGCAGGAACTACAACAACAGTTACAATTGAATTAGATTCGGCAGGTACTCCTACTACTCATTATAAAGGAGGGAAAACATATACAGTAAAAATAACAGGTAAAAACACGAGTACTACCTCACTTCCAAAATTTGGTTTTCAATTAGGTGCCATAAAAGGATCAGCTTCAGTTACCACACCTGTAAATGCAGGAACCTTTACATCTCCGTATCCAACAGGTACAGCATATTTAGCACCTTCATCAGGTAATTACGTAGTTGGATTAGTTGAACAAACTAACACACTTACGGCTACTACCGGTACAGGTGGTAATGGCACTACTTATGTTAAAACATTCAACTGGACAGCTCCGATTGCCGGAACAGGGACTATTTCGTTTTGGGGAGTTGTAAATGCTGTAAATGGCGATGGTGGCACTTCAGGCGATGCATATAATTTAAATCATGTAATAATTAATGAGTGGCCTTTAGGTACAGGCATAACTAGTATTGCAACTGTAAGTGATTTTAATTTTTCATTTTTCCCAAATCCTTCTACCGATAAGATTTATTTAAGATATAATTTGGAAAAATCAAGTATCGTTTCATTAAATCTATATGATATTACAGGTAAGTTTGTAATGGAATTGCAAAATGGAATTATTAATTCAGGAGAACAACAAATAGATGCCAACATATCAAGTTTAAAGAAAGGAATTTATATTGTTAGCTTAACTATTGATGGTATTAAGACTTCTAAAAGAATTATTGTTCAATAGAATTAATTTTGTGGGGTG
>CAIRRW010000428.1 GCA_903881065.1 uncultured Bacteroidota bacterium | reverse complement strand
GATCAGCCTTTGTTTTTAGTAGATCCTTCATAGTACAAAGTATCAAGTATTAAGTACAAAGTACTTGTTGAACTTAGTACTTCATCTTTTTACATAATACTCAATACATAATACTCAAATAATATGTTTAAGAAAATATTAATAGCAAACAGAGGCGAGATAGCATTACGTATTATTCGTACTTGCAGAGAAATGGGGATAAAAACAGTTGCGGTTTATTCTACTGCTGATAAAGATTCTCTCCATGTAAAGTTCGCTGATGAAGCGGTTTGTATCGGTCCTCCACCTTCAAAAGAATCGTATTTAAATATTCCAAGTATTATTGCGGCAGCAGAAATTACCAATTCTGATGCTATTCATCCCGGTTACGGATTTCTTTCGGAGAATGCAAAGTTTTCAAGTATTTGTCAGGAGCATAATGTCAAATTTATTGGTGCATCACCTGAAATGATTAATCAGATGGGTGATAAAGCTTCTGCGAAAGCAACGATGATTGCTGCAGGAGTGCCTTGTGTACCGGGTTCGGAAGGATTATTGGAAAGTGCTGCTCAGGCAATTGAATTGGCTCCAAAAGTTGGTTATCCTGTGATAATAAAAGCAACTGCAGGCGGCGGTGGGCGTGGTATGCGCATTGTATGGAAGGAAGAAGAAATGCAGGGGTTATATGATTCTGCATTTAAAGAAGCGGAAGCTGCTTTCGGAAATGGTGCGATGTATATGGAAAAATACATTGAGGAACCACGTCATATTGAAATACAAATTGTGGGCGACCAATACGGAAAGGCTTGCCATTTGTCAGAAAGAGATTGTTCGATACAACGTCGTCATCAAAAATTAGTTGAAGAAACGCCCTCTCCTTTTATGACTGATGAATTGCGTGAAGCAATGGGTGCTGCTGCTATAAAAGCTGCATTGGCTGTAAAATATGAAGGTGTAGGTACTGTTGAGTTTTTGGTTGATAAGCATCGCAAGTTTTATTTTATGGAAATGAATACTCGTATTCAGGTGGAACATCCGATTACTGAAGAGGTGATTAATTATGACTTGATACGTGAGCAGATATTAGTTGCTGCAGGAGTTCCTATTTCAGGAAAGAATTATTTTCCTCAGTTGCATGCAATAGAATGCCGTATTAATGCGGAAGATCCATTTAATAATTTCCGTCCGTCACCGGGCAAGATAACGAATTTGCATACTCCCGGAGGACACGGTATTCGTATCGATTCTCATATTTATTCGGGATATACTATTCCGCCGAATTATGACAGTATGGTTGCAAAGCTTATTACTGTGGCTCAAACCAGAGAAGAGGCGATTGCTAAAATGCACCGTGCATTGAGCGAATATGTAATTGAAGGTGTAAAAACTACCATCCCTTTTCATCTTCGATTGATGAAAGATGAAGGTTTTATCAAAGGAAATTATACTACCAAGTTTTTAGAAGGGTTTGATTTGACGGAAGAGAAATAAGCAATAGCGTATAAATTTGCAATAGAAATAATAAATTAATTTAAATAATAAATCATGTATCCAGAAAGTATTGTAATGCCGATGAAAAACGAGTTAACTAATGTTGGCTTTGAAGATTTAACGAATCCAGAAGCTGTTAAAGCAGCGATTGAAAGTAAGGGAACTACATTAGTTGTTGTAAATTCGGTATGTGGATGTGCAGCAGGTGCAGCACGGCCCGGAGCTAAACTGTCTTTAAGTAGTGAAAAACGCCCAGATAGAATAACTACGGTATTTGCAGGGTTTGACACAGAAGCTGTGGCTGAAGCACGCAAATATTTCGCTCCTTTTCCTCCTTCATCTCCTGCTTTTGCCTTATTTAAGGATGGGAAGTTAGTTCATTTTATAGAGCGTCATCACATTGAAGGACGCAGCGCTGAAATGATTGCAGAGAATTTAAAAATGGCATATAATGAATTTTGCTAATTGAAAATTTATCAACTCTAATTTCGGAGAAATCAAAACAAAGAACTTCCTTACATTGCTGTAATGAAGTTCTTTGTTTTTTGGACATTCACTTTTAAGTTTATATATGAAGTAAAATCTTGAAGATTTTCAAAACAAAATTAGAAATCAAATAATCTATTACTAACTTTAAAATAAAACATCGTATAGAAAGTATGTATAAACATTTTAATGTTTGTATATTTGTGCGAAATTATATTTTGAAGTAATTAATAATTTAAAGGAGGAAAAAGATATGACAGTACAAATTCAGTCGTTACATTTTAACGCAGACAAAAAATTATTAGCATTTGTTGAAGAACGCTTAGATAAACTGACACATTATTATGATGGAATAATTAAGAGTGAAGTTACTCTCAAACTTGATAAGTCAGATGATGCAGAAAATAAAATTGCAGAAATAAAGTTGCATATTTCAGGAAATGATTTATTTTCAAAAAGGCAATGTAAAACATTTGAAGAAGCTGTCGATACAAGTATTGATG
>CAIRRW010000427.1 GCA_903881065.1 uncultured Bacteroidota bacterium | reverse complement strand
TTTTTGATGTATGACTAATGTTATAATGAATGATAAAGAGAATGATGTAATAAAAACTATGCTACTTTTAAATACGACCTCTCTAAGATAGAAGCTAATAGATAAATTAGTATTTGTTTTTGCAAAATACAAAGTCAAAAGAAGCAACAATATGCTATAAATTATATAAACGATATATAATGTTACTGGTAGATAATTAAATTGAAAAAGGACATAAGAAACTATTATAGGTATAAAGGTTAAAAGTGAGCTGTAAATTTGAAATTCTTTAATATTACCAACTGCAGCGATAGTTGATGGAAGAGTTGAAAATAATTGACCTATTAAATCTCTAATTAAAAGTAGTCTGCAAAAAATAATGGCATAATCAGGCACATTTCGTAGCCACAATTTAAATATGTATTGTAGCTCAATTAGCATTGGTATATAGAAAAAAATTAAGAGAACAAAACCAATTTTAATTCCAAAGAATGAAGCCTTCAACATTAATTGTCTATTACCGCTCCCTTCGCTTTTTGCAATTATAGGATTTAGTGCTTTAAGCATAGTCCCGGCAAATGCACTCAATTGCCCTGAAATTTGTGAAGCTATCCCTTGGGATGCATTAACCGCAGTTCCGAAGAACATATTAATTACGATTCCTTGTCCGTAATTTGCGATCATACTGCTGGAGGATCCCAAAAATGACCAACCGGCAAAACCTGACATCTCACTTAACAATTTTTTATCAAAGTATTTATTAAGATTTATCACTACCTCCTGGTATTTAAAATGGCAATAAATACGTTGTATCACCATTAATAAAATAGAAAGGGAAGCCATTAGTAATCCGTAGAAGATCAATTTGTCATTTGCAGAATATATTATATAAAATGCTATTCCTAATTTCATCAGTGCCTCAAATACGCCTATAATAGCGACCAGTAACATGTTTTCATGAGCATTGATAACTGCATCATACGGGACAGAGATAATGGTGAAAAATGTGCTTATCACCATAAAGTGATAAATTGCTTTGGCGGCAAAAAGCCTGGAAGGATCAATCTTTAGTAGGCCATTTAATAACAGATAGCCAACTCCTTCAAAAAGTAACACCACCAATAATCCAATAACAAAATGCAGGACAACGCTTACATTAAAAATATTTTTCTGCTTTTCAGAGTTCCCTTCACCTTGTGCAAACGACATGAAACGCTGTGTAGCAGCGGCCATTGCATTATCTAAAAATGTAAGCATTGATATGACTCCACCAACCAAATTAAATATTCCGTAATCTACCACGCCCAAGGCATTAAGAATCAGGCGAGTCGAATACAGTGATATGAAAACTGTTATTGCCATTCGAATATATAGAATGCTGGTATTTTTAGCTATTCGCTTGGCTTCTTGCATTTTTTATGTAGATCATATTCTGATTATGTAGTTTTAATTTTAAATCAAATACTAATTAACTCTATAAAAAAATAGGTATAAGTTATTTGTTCTTTTATAATACCGGTTATTCATTAATTCTTAATTGCCCCCATTGTCATATATATTCGCTTGGTTTTTGTAGACTCCTCTAATTAAAAAAATTCATTAAAATTAAAATTCCATTATTTTTTTACAGCCATTTGCACGAATGTTTGTTAGTGAATGCAGTTGTCGAATTGTGTAAAGGTGGAGGAGAGTGAAAAATTTTCCTTCGCATATTTTAATGCATTTTCGCCAAGTAAATTACGTAGATCTTCATTTGCAATTAGCTTTTCAATTGATAATGCAAATTCCTTAGGTGAATCATTTATTACACAATGTTTCCCATTTACAATACTACCAAATCGAACACCTGCTGTAGTTGAAACAATTGCAGCGCCATAACATAGTGCTTCAATTCCTTTAACACTTGAGCCGGTTCCTTCTAATATACATAAAGCAACTATTTTACTTTGTTCGTAAAATATATCCAACGAATCAACATATCCTTTTATGTCAACCTCCAAATTTGAATTAAACAATTTATTTTCAATAATATATTCACCGATACTCCCAATTATACATACTTTTATAGTTTTCGAAAAATGGTTTGAGACTTCATTAAAAAACCAGTTAATTCCATTTTGTGTTCCTATAAAATTTGATGCGACAATTAATGCATCATATTGTTTACTAGTTGAAATTGCAGTAGGATTAGTTTTCACTTCAATGCCAATTGAGTCTATTTTAACAATCTTGCTTTTAAAAAATTCTAATTTGTTGTATTTGTTAAAATCATTTTCTGAAATAGCAATTATGGTATCATATTTCTTTAATATTTCAAGTTCAGATTTAATAAAGTCTCCTTTTTCTTTATATCCAATTAAATATTTTTTTGTCCATTCCGGTTTACCATACATACCATATTTACGATGCATGTCGGTAAAAATATCTTGTGTATCAAATATTGTTTTAATACCCGATGGTATGAAACTAATTAATCCACCAAAATTATTCCTTGTATTAAGAAAATAATCTGTCTTATTTTCATTAATAACTCTTGAAAAACTATTTATTAATGGCTTGTTTAAAAATAGAGTTGAATCAAATTTTGGATATCTTCCAGTTAACAATTTGTATACTAGTTTTTGTACGGATAATAATTTTTGAAATTTAGGTTGCTTATCATCAACTAAAAATAAATTATTGCAATATTTTAAATGTTCATGAATAACATCAAGAGAAACCTTCTCTCTGTCTGGAATTATAAAGTTGACAGTTGAAAAACGTTTTTCAACCCATCTTATTAATAAGTCCATTCGTTTCAAATATCCTGCGTGTGCAGGATAAACAAAAGACATAAAGAAAATTGTGATTGAACTTTTAGTAGGATTATCAACAACCCTGCTCCCTTTGTATGAATTCATCGTGGTAAGAATTTCCCGATTAGATGCATTAACACTGGTTTTATTTGTATCCTTTCATCCATACGAAATCCAATGAACCAAATTGCAATCGGGAAAAAGATCGTACTTATTATAACTACTAAAGATAACCTGAGAAAACCCTCTTTGAGAATTAAGTTAGGAATAAACGAAACTCCCATTATTACAAAAAAACTGAACAGACATCTCAAAACTGTATTTTTCATGAAGTAGGATACCGGGAATTTAAAATTATTTAAAGCAAAATAGAGAATAACAGCAGAAGCTAAGAGAGAGTAGATGATGAACACAACGTAAATAGCATATGCCGGATAACCCATCTTAAACAAGAAGTAGGAAACAACAAGGGGGAAAAAACAAACAAAAGATGAGATTATTTGAAAAGCTTTAATCTCTCCGTGCGCAGATATTGATGAAGATAATGTTAGAAACAGTTGTTCAATCAGATTGCGGATTAGTAATAGTTGGCAAAAGATAACTGCAAATTCAGGGACATTTATTAACCATAATTTAAGGATATATGGCATCTCTATAAGAAAAGGGATAAAAAAAGGGGTTAACAAAAAGAAGGAAACTTTACTCCCCATCATTACTGTTTCAATCATTAAGGACCTGTTTCCTGCCCCTTCACTCTTTGCGATCACCGGATTTAATGCTTTCATCATAGTCCCGGCAAATGCACTCAATTGCCCTGAAATTTGTCCTGCTATCCCTTGTGAAGCATTAACTGCAGTTCCAAAAAAAAGATTAATTACAATAGTTTGTCCATAATTGGCGATCATGCTGCTGGAAGAACCTAAGAAAGACCATCCGGCAAATCCAGTCATCTCTTTAAACAATCTTTTATCAAAATATTTTCTTGGATTTATCACTACCTCTGCATATTTTAAATGACAATAAATACGCTGAATAACCATTAATAAAATTGAAAGGGAAGCCATTAGTAATCCGTAGAAGATCAATTTGTCATTTGCCGAATATATTATATAAAATGCTATTCCTAATTTCATCAGGGCCTCAAATACGCCTATAATAGCGACCAGTAACATGTTTTCATGAGCATTGATCACTGCATCATACGGGACAGAGATAATAGTAAAGAATGTGCTTATCACCATAAAATGATAAATTGCCTTGGCGGCAAAAAGCCTGGCAGGATCAATCTTTAGTACACCATTTAAAAACAGATAGCCAACTCCTTCAAAAAGTAAAACCACCAATAATCCAATAATAAAATGCAGGACAACGCTTACATTAAAAATATTTTTCTGCTTTTCATAGTTACCTTCACCTTGTGTAAACGACATAAAACGCTGTGTAGCAGCAGCCATTGCATTATCTAAAAATGAAAGCATTGATATGACTCCACCAACCACATTGAATATTCCGTAATCTACCACACCCAAGGCATTAAGAATCAGGCGAGTCGAATACAGTGATATAAAAACTGTTATTGCCATTCGAATATATAGAATGCTGGTATTTTTAGCTATTCGCTTGGCTTCATGCATTTTTTATGTAGATCATATTCTGATTATGTAGTTTTAATTTTAAATCACATACTAATTAACTCTATAAAAAAATAGGCATTAGTTATTTGTTCTTTTATAAGACCGGTTATTCATTAATTTTTAATTGCCCGAATTGTTATTATCATCTGATAATCAGGATCTATAAAGTCTAATTCAGAGATGGTTAATTCTTCTGTTGCCAACCCCTGGAGGAACGCACATGCTGTCAGAACATTACCATAAGTTTCAACTGTTATATTATCAGCCCCAAAAACATCACTAAAAAGGCGAGATGCAGACGCATCAGTGAATCGCCAGAAATCGCCCCATCTATTCATATCATAACGACTAATCTGACTTAGACCTGAAACGGTAACAAGTAATATTCCTCCCGGTTTGAGAGCATAGTAAGCATTTCCTATGGCAGTTTTTACATCGTAAATAAAAGGTAATGTTTGGGTTAGAATCATGCAATCAAATCTATTTTGAGGAATACCTTCACCTGTTGCCAGGTTACCAACAATAGTTGCCTTCCGATTACCTGATGTAACATGCAGAACATCTGAATTAATTACTTTATCTGAGCCAAAAGTTCGCGTATAACTGTTGTCGCCAACTTCCATGACGTATCCTCTGATATCGTCCGTATATTTTTGCAGGAAAGAATCAATGTAATATCGATCAATTGGTTTTCCCCTATCCAAGCCAAAAACGCGGCTTATTGGAGTTGTTTTTCTAAATATTAAGCCCCAATCCGCATTGCTTTTCCGTTTTGTTTTACCTGAAATATTGGCCCATATTCGTTTGATTTTGTTGACTCCTCTCATTATAATATTTTCTCTAAAATTAAAATTTCATTATTATTTTTGCTTTTGTATCACGTATTAGGCAATCTGACATAGACTTATTTTACCTTTTATATTTATCCCAAATAGCAGGGAGAAGAGTTTTTAACCATAGCTTAAAAAAAATTAAGGGTAAAGAAAAAGGGAAATGATATTTTGTGAAAAAAAGATACTCCTTGTAAGCCAAATGCTTAGGGCTTTTTAGATATTTGATCCTGTCTGAAAGCTTATTTTTATTCGACAACCATGGTTTATCATGGTCATCTTCACAACTCCCGCAGTAATTTGAGCAGACTAAAACAGGAAAGTATTTCCTGCCTGCATTTAGTGTGTAATCATAATCTGCCAGAACATGAGTGAATCTTTTTGACAGAATACCAATTGTTTCTACTACATTTTTTGAAACGAATAAAATATTGGCATTTGCAAAATCACATGATTGAATCAGTTCACTTTTAGGTTCTATTTTCTTTGAATGTCCTGTTATCCTGTTTAATAAACAATGGCCTCCATAGGTGTACTCCTTTGTAATGGGATCATTTGTTGTGCCCACATAAATCCCTCCTTGTTGATAGTTTCCAATTGAGTAGTTATGTGTATTCCGAATTTGAATTAAGGCATCAGGATATAAAAAAGTATCATCATTTAACAATAGATAACCGTCATAATTTTGCTTCCTGGCTTCTGTCCATGCCAAACGCATACCGCCAGCCCAAAATAAATTTCCATTGCCCTGAATTATTATAACATTTGAATACATTTCTTTTACAGAATCTGCCGTTCCGTCTGTTGACCCATCGTCAGTAAGATACACGTCTATCAGGTAATTCAGGGGTAATTCTGCTTCAAATAACGATTTTAAACAGTGGATTGTTTTCTTACGGCGGTTATGACAGGTAAGAAGTACTGCAACTTTATATTGACCGATCATGATTATTTTAATTCAAGAGAATCAAATTGTTGGGAATCGTTTGTCAGATACGGTTTTTCAAAAATCCCGCGTATCCAATGCCCAATTTCTTCATTTGACATCTCGCGAAATGTATTTGAATAACACATAGCAATCATCATCCAGCGTGTGAGGTTCATAATATCAAAACCCAGGAAATTCTCCGCGAAGCAATAGCAATAGTTAAAAGCAACTAACAATCCAATTAATTTCACAATATCATTATTTGAATTAGTAATTGCCAAATAGCTTGCTTTCCAGAATATCATCAGGTACAATACTAAACCAACAAAACCAGTCCATGTGAAAATATCTAAAACTGCTACTTCATTTCCATGTCTTTCATACTTGCCGGTATGCATTTCAAGTCCCATTTCATCACCAAAATATTCAGAATCATTTCCCCGGGCTGGAGTTCTGCCTAAAACAACATAATTATTTTTAATTGCTGAACTAATGACTTCCAAATAAAGAAAGGTACGTGTGTCACCAGTCAATTGCCCTCTATCTGGAGAGTGTGCGTCTGTGTTATCTATTTTTATTTCCTTGCCCAAATATTCACTAATATTAAAAACATTAAAAACCCCGGTGGCTCCAAGAATTAGTAAAATCAAGGGAAGTAACAAAAAAAACAATTGAGTTATAATTGTTATTCTCCTGAATCTGGTTAAGCCTAAATAATATCCTACGACTAGAAGTAGCGACATCGTAAATTTAATTACGTTGCTTCGCGCGCCAAGAAGATAGAAAATAATTATAAGAGAAATGAAAATTAACACAAGTTTCCATTTTAATTTTAAAGCGGGGATGAATATCACCAATAGGCTTATCGGTGCCATATAAAAACCGAATGAATAAAGATCATTTATTGCAAATGCAATAACCCAAAAGGGGAATCCCCAGAATAACCATCGCCTCAGAATAAATTGTAAAAGATGTTCGTTTGTAAATGAATAAATGCAAAGAGGCAGTATCAGTAAAAATATTCCGTTCGTCAGGTTTTTCCATTCCCAATAACCCTCGGCAATAATTAAACCCCGGATGATACATATTCCGGTCCAAATCATAAACCAGTGAAAATAACGGAGATTTGCAATATTACTTTTATCGAAGTAGGATCTTATTCCAACAATAAATAAGACCATCACAATCGTATATAGAAGGTAGTAGGCATATGTGCTGCCAATGTTTAGTATAGCCCACTGGTTTAAAGAAACTATTGTAAGCATTATGATAAGTATCGAAAGGGCCTTCCTGATTGAAATCATTTTCTTTATTTATAGAATTCTGAATTTCATGATTTCCAAACTGCCACAATGTGGATGAGTAGGTTGAGTTTTGAGAATGCTCATCCCTATTTTATAGAACGTGAAATAACTGAGATTGCACATTTGAATCTTTAAATTATTTGGGCTCATTCCATTGAGAACGGATTTTACGAATAGTTGGTTTTCCAAAGATGATTGCTGTCCTCATGATACCCCCGATAAATAGACATATAGTAATGATTATCAATTTTTTAGGCTTAGATGATTTGCCGGGTATTATGACAGGTTCAATAATTGAGAATACAGGGGTTTCTTCTTTAACCTTGATTTTCGCCTGCTCCAGTTGCTTTGCTAATTCAGTATAAACACTCGAAGCCAAGCTAAAGTCACTTTGAAGGCGTTCCTCTTCGGTACGTACCAGCGCACTTGATACATTCTTATTCTGATCGCGAAAACGGGCTAATAGTTCCTGCACTTTGATAAAATCAGCCTTCTTTTCCAAGTAACGTCCTTCAACGAATAAAAGCTGATCTTTTACTTTTTCAATTTTATAGCGGGTAATGTATTTTTGAAGCAGTTCGCGTGTCTTTTCAGCAACCTGAGCGGAGATTAAGGGATCGTGAAAGGAAGCATCCAATGTTAAAAGGCCTAGTTTTACATCCAGAATCAGGCTTATTTTAGACATTAGCATATCTCGAATATCTTCCTGCTTTACAGAGAGAGAAATCAAACCTTGACTGTTTGATTGAATTGCAGTATCTGGGGTACCCTTTAAAACAGTAATTACTTTTGCGGGAAGTCCTAATGTATATTTGCGGATCAATGACAGTATGCTTGGCCTGGCGATTTTAGTGTAATACTCGAATAGGCTTATCGGATGATTCACCTCTGAAAAACTCAAGGGGATATTCATTAATTCAAGCTGAAACGGAACTGAATTCAGGATCTGAGGATAAAGCAAGGGTGATACTGATTGACCTTGATTGTTTATGTCGAGGTTGAATCCCGCTAATGCAGCCAACGAAGAAAGCCCTCCGAGTTTACTTTCTGATTGCCCAGTTTGAGGGACCATTGTGGTCTTTACAGTATATTCTTTAGGAGAGAGAAGAGCTATAAGTAGTCCTAAAAATCCGCTAAAGAGCATCCATTTTAGTATCGTTTTCCGTCCATTCCAGAAAGTTTTTACCAGTTTAATCAAGTCAATATTATCATCGATATTTATCGGAGGTTTAAGACTGGAATTGATATTCATAAGTATTTAGATTGATGAAGTGTGTTTTGATGATTCAATTAAACTGGCTTTTACCGTTTTTTCGTTATAATTTTGTAATGGTGATAATGGCAATCATCAATGTAGAGAAGGCGGAAGCTATTCCCAGCCATTTTGAAGAATTGTCCAGATTTTGTCTTGAAGGTTTCTTGGGAATGATAATTTGGCTTCCTGGTTCGATAACAGGAAAGCGATGCCACAAAAAATTATGAGTGACCTGGGTCGTTCCGTTACTATAAATAACAAATACTTTTCCTTTACGAGCTTTTTCTGTGAATCCTCCGGAGCGATCAATATAATATTTTAGTCCTTTCCCCTTTTCATAGGCTAGTCCAATCGGATTTTGTATTTCTCCTGAAATGCGCACTTCCTGAGTCGTTTCAGGAATGATTATCTCATCACCTTCGCTTAACAGGTAATTGAATTGTGATTCAGGGTTTTTCAGGATTGTTCCAAGCCTTAACTCAAGCGCTTCACCGGTCAATTGTTCTTTAAGTTTCGTGAGAAGAGTGTCTGCTGAACGGTTGCCAAGGATTTCGATGGTTCTTGCTGCCTGAAGGTTCGAGCGTCTCAATCGTGCACCATCAACAAAAGCATTGGGCATCAATCCACCAGCCCGGTTAATTAGTTCTGAAATGCGTTCATTCTTGGATCCAATGCTATAGGCTCCGGGGTACCGCACTTCGCCAGTTATGACAACAGTTCGTTGTTCGTTGTATGAGGGAGCTTTTCTAACATATATATAATCAAATGGTTGGAGAAGAAATGACTCTCCTTTGCTATCAAGTATTAGTTTCCGATCAATATTAAATTGATACAGTTTTACGATTTCGTCACTCACCTTGTTCGCTTCAGAATAATTGTGTCGCCGTGATAGTTCAATGAATGATTCACTTGCTGCTTCCTTAAAGCCATCTGCCTTGAAAATAAGATCTTTTAAGGTCATGTTGTCCGAGAAATCAAATTCACCAGGTTTTTGCACCTCTCCGAAAATTTGAATTGTCCTTTTTTGACGCATGCTAAAGATATTCTGTATAATTACCCGATCTTCCCTATGAAGAGTGATATCGTTTGTCCCATTTAATGCCTCGTCAACATTAAAGGACAGGTTCATTGGAACAAGATTCTCCTGAAGACGAATAATCAGACCCCGATTGCTGAAATAGCTTTCAGTTACACCCTGTGCTTTTTTTATAAGTCCCGAGAGGGTTAGTCCCTCTGTCAATTCATAGGTGCCTGGCCTGAAAACTGCCCCCGAAATATTCACCCGGTTTTCATACCTGTTAATGATTTCAGATGCTACGATACTATCTCCGTTTTCAGGAGTAAAACTTTCGAAAATAGATTTTGTGATATCGATTATTTTTTTTTCTTTTTCTGTTTTCCGGGTTAATGATAACTGAGCCTTAAATGCAGCATCAGTAAATCCTCCAAGATAACGAATTAAGTCTGAAAGCTTTTCTTTTTCTGTTAACTCAAAAATTCCGTTCCGCTTAAAGGCACCAGTTGCTTCAACTCTTTTCTGATAGGTTGGAATGTAAATAACATCCTGTTCACGTAGTTGAATATTACTCTCTGCATTGGCATTCATTAAGTAATCATAAACATCGATTGTTTTGATTACCTTATTATTGCGCATTACCTGGATATTTCGGAAAGATCCGTTTTCATTTGGCCCTCCGGAAAGGTAGAGAGCATTAAATGCTGAGGCCGTTGAAGGAAGCGTATATGTTCCGGGGACTAATGCATCACCAATTACATTTATATTAATAGATCGAAGGTTGCTAATACTTATATCTGCATAAGTATTAGGATTAGCCCCATCCATCCCCTGATAAATAGAGATTAGTCTTTTAGTTATTAGATCTTTTGCTTTGGATAATTCCATGCCGGAAACATAAACAGGACCAATGTCGGGTATAAGTAAAGCTCCACTTGTCTCCACCCGTAAACGGTAGTTTTTTTGGCTTGCACCCCAAACGGAAATTGAAAGTTCGTCATCAATACCTAAAACATAGTTCTGGGGTGTGGGCATATTAACAGGAGGTTCAAAAGTGAGGTTTTTGGTGTTAAATAATTGAAATCCAAAAATCCGTTTTGTTTTTGAAGTAGCACTGACTGGTTCCTTTTCTGAAAATAGTTTTTTTACAGTTCTGGTTGCTTGCTGTTTTTGAACCCCAATACTCGGAGAAGAATCTGCTTTTGACAAGTTCATCTCTTGCATCCGCTGTTTGAGCTGCTCAACCTGCAAAGGCGATGCACCCTTCATCTGGGCTGCCTGATCAATTGTAAGGCCACGGCTATTAACTTCGGTAACAACTTTCCCTATTTGTTGATCTGATAGCGCCTTTACATCAATGCTACTCGGATCCTGAGCCTTCAAATTGCAGAATATGAAGCAGAAAAATAGTAGTGGTATTAAGTATAATTTTTGCATTTGAAATTTATTTTGAAATTTTAATTTATTTATTGGCAAATATAGGCTTTTATGACAGCCTAATTGGTCATATAGAGGTTTTAAGCAGTTGTTATTTTCCGGAATGGAATTTATTGGGTAAAACTTCTTTTCCTAAAATTGAACATGAACTTGGATTAGTTTGTACTAAATAAGTAGTATCAAGATTGTTTAATGCCAGATACAAGAATTTAGTCTTATTAAGTAACAAGTATAATGGCATTCCTATTAAACAGCACTATTATAGGGTTGAAAATTTAATGATTTTTTTAAATTTAGTAAGAGCTTCGCATTCTCAGTCACATTGTCACCGAGTTTTGTATAAAAAGTATTGAATCTGCAAAGTAAAAATTAGTTAGATTTCCTCCTGGATTATTTACAGGACGGCAAATATAGCATTAATTTTTTAACTAATTAAGTTTTTTTTTACATTCTGTCAATTAGTTTGATAAGTGGATAGGATTTTTTGAAAGATTTAGCTATTTTGCCAATATCTGGAAATATTGATTTTAAAAATACGGAGTCAGATGTAAAATTATTTTAATCAGAACGTCATTTCAGTGAAGTATAGTTTTCATGTAATTCAGGAATGATTCAAATAAATAAATGTCTGCAC
>CAIRRW010000426.1 GCA_903881065.1 uncultured Bacteroidota bacterium | reverse complement strand
TTTGCTGCTTTTTCATTAATTAAAGCATAAGCTTCCGCTTTATATGGTCCATTATTATAAAGTGTAGTAGCCGCATTCACAGCTGTCTGATTATTTATTAACCCAGGTGCTAATAAACCCAATTGCACAAGTCCTAACTTAAAATAAAGCAGCCCCTCATTACTTCCTTCATTCCAACCGGTAATTCCCATCGATTGATAATAATTACTCAGTCCTAAAGCCGCCAACTGTTGATATTGGGTTGGGGATGCATTCGTGGATACGAATGTTGTATGATCATGTTCTCTGAACTTATTATCATATCCAAGCCAGTCTGTTGAACTTCTTTCGGAACTTATTACATCCTTAAAAGTTGATTGTGTATTATATCCTACCTGAGTCTCTATGTTAAGTGAAAACTGATCAGGATAATCTTTTGTTTCAACGGAAAGATATGCGCCTGCCCAATCACCCTGCAAATCAGGACTTGCAGTTTTTGTAATTATAATATTATCTACTAAACTGGCAGGAAATAAATCAAGTTTAATATTATTTGTAAACGGATCGAGTGTTGGAATTCTACTTCCATTTATTGTTGTTTTCACATATCTATCACCAATACCCCTAACAGTTATAAAACTTCCATTTGTTGAAACACCGGTTACCCTTGCCACAGCTGCAACGACATTGGCATCTCCTGTTTTTTTCATTGTTTCAGCAGAAACATAATCTATAGTTGTTGAAGAATTTTTTTTGATATTCTCCATATAATATTCCTTTGCTCTTGATGATTTAGCAACAACTTCCACAACAGTAAGTTCTTTATTTGCTGTTTGCATCACAAAGTCCTTTACTATAACCTCACCTTTCAAAGGATGAACTTTTTCTTCAATGGTCTGATAACTTACATAGGTAATAACTATAGTCTGCTCAGTCGAATCATTTATTTTAAGCGAATAATTTCCATCAAGGTCAGTAAGAGCACCTACACCTGGGTGTGATTTAAGAACTACAGTTACACCAATTAAAGTTTCACCGTTTTTCTCACTTATTTTCCCCCTAACAATTCCCTGTGCAAATGAAACAGAATAAAAAGAAAAAGAAACAAATAAAAGCAGAAATATTTTTTTCATAGGAAAGTATTCGCAACCTTTAAAGTTTTATGAAAGGTTTCAGAATAAAATATTTTTCTAGTATTTAACGATTTTTTTGGTTGACTTTACTCCATCCTGAATTAACTCTACAAAGTATATTCCCTTAGAATAGTTTGAAATGTCTAATTTTTCAGAATAACTTCCAGAAAGCATTCCTATATTTCTTTCTGCAATAATGTTTCCTACAACATCAAATATTTTATAACTGTTGGCATCAGTTTTAGCTGAATTGATAATATCTAAAGTAATAAAATCAGTCGCTGGATTTGGGTATACACTAACTGTGTGTATTGCAGATAATGGATTTGTAACACTTACAGTATTACTGCAAAATGAAAGCAAAGGAGATTGAATTTCATTTCCAGTTGCATTTTGAGCAACATAATTCTCAACTCCATGAGTAGGTGTTCCTATTTGGATATTCAATAAAAAACAAAACACTCCATCAGTTGTAAATTGACCAACCAATACTTTATTTGCAACAGTATCGGCACCAACTGAACCATTCAATGAAGCTACCGAGCCGTTAGTGGTTGTAAATAGGTTACCCGCCTGACTTGTACCGTCAAACACACTTAAGTCCGTAGTAGTTGTTCCATTTGTTAACCCTACAAAAGTAACAGCCTGTGGCGCTCCTGCATTACCAGTAATAAAACCATCCTGGGTGGTTAATGGAATACCAGCTGATGCATCATTATTTTGAAGAATACCATTAAGGTTAGTAACATTAGCTACTCCATTGTCATCTGCTTTAGGTATACCCATTGCATTTGTAGCAGCTCCTCCTACAGAAAACCATGAATCAAGCATTACACTATTATTAGCCGCTTGTGATTTTGTGTATGCAGGAGTTGTTGCTCCTCGGTCTTCATTATTAAAAAACGTTGTAGTAGTGCTGAACGAAAGTGTATGTAATGGGGCATTTTGTCCGTACAATGCTTGAAATTTATACCCTTGAGCCATATCAATAAATATTCTGTACGTTACCGATCCTACAGGTAAAGTACCTACACTGCCTGCTGCATCGGCTGCATTCGTTACATAATATCTTTCTACTATTACGTTTTCAAGTCCTTGTGCATTCACAAATCCACTTAATAAAGTAATCCCAAAGCCCAAAGCAAATTTTTTAATTGTAATATTTTTCATTTGTCGTTAATTTAATTAGTTGTTAATTATTATTTATCCTGATATGTTAGTTGTTTAAATTGAAATTCTTGATTCTCTGAATTCTTCGCAACATATTGAATCGAGGCTCCTGTCGGTGTTCCTATCTGCACATTGAGTTCAAATGATAATTTGCCGTCAGTAGTTAGCTGAGCAATCAAAACTTTATTAGCTTCTGTTGAACCTTTTATACCCCCGAATACAGCCCACGAACCATTATTTGTTGTAAAAACTGATTCTTTATTGTTCCTATTAAAAAAATCAGGATCAATTCCGAAATAAGTAACAGGTTTAATCTTTTCCTTTTTTAAACCATCTGCTTTTTTAAAGCACAACTTGGTTATTATAGAACCATCCGCATCTTCGCTTAATAAAACACCATTATGCGATTCCGTTGCAGCTCCCATAGTTAACCACGAGTCAAAGGCGACCGTATTATTATTTATATTTTTTGAATATATTTTATCTCCTGTTCCATTTCCTTCCTTCAAATTATTAAAGAAACTTGTTGTAGTAGCAATTGTCAACTTGTGATTCGCAACACCAAAAACAGCTTGCAGCGTATAATTTGGCTTCATATCCACATATATTCTATAGGTTATAGCACCTTTCGGAAACTCTCCTCCAACAGTGTCAAAATGTTCCTTTGCGTTATTTACAAAATATTTCTCCACAATTATCCCCTCCAGAGCCGATTTATCTTCTTCTGTTAACTTACCTACTAATTGTGCAAATCCAAAACCGCTAAATGCAATATGTGCTAAAAGAGTAATTATCCAATACCTATTTTTCATTCCTACCTAAATTGTTTCAAATTTCTTTTCCAATTCCGACTACAAATTAAGGCAAACAACCTTTCCTGCCTTTTAATATTTTGTTACCATTTTTTTATTATTTGTTATCATTTAGTAAATTTAAAAGCACTAAAAATATTTTCTCTTAATATTTAATTAACATGATGCATTAAATTAAAAAATGGTAATCAAAAAATAGCTTTCCTGTTAGGCAACTGTAGCTTCCATATTTAAAATATACCCTACACCTCGAATCGTAATTATATATCCTTCCCCAAGTATTTTCCTTATCCTTCTTATATGCACATCAAGTGTCCTTTTGTCTTTCTCAATTGCTTGCCCCCATACATTAAAATACAATTCATCTCGAGTAACCAACTTTTGATTTTGCTTTGCCAAATAATAAATAAGTTCAAATTGCTTTCTTGGAAACAATAATTTCTCACCATTACGATACACAATATATTCATCCTTATTTATCGTCAACCCCTTTGGTTTAATATCTATCGCTTGTTTATCAAGCACTCTGCTTCTTTTTATTAAAGCATCAATCCGTTTTACCAACACTCTGGGTTTTGATGGTTTAATAATATAATCATCCGCACCGGCATTCAATGCAGCTATTTGAGCATAATCTTCATTTCTCTCCGTATAAAATATAATAAAGGTTTCTTCTAATACTTTCAACTTTCTTAGTTCCGAGCAAAGCTCAATACCATCCATCCTCAACATTACTAGTTCCATTATTATTAAGTGAGGTATTAATTTATTAGCAACATCTATTGCCTCTGTCGAATTTGAACAAATTACAACAGAGTACCCTGCCGCACTTAATGCCTCCGACAGCAATGTCAATACCTCGTTATCATTATCTACTATAAGTATTATTCGCTTTTTACTCATACTTCATTAATTGATTATTCAAAACAATTCAGTAGTTAAACTGCACACTACTATTTCGGTTACAAAAATTAACGAAATGTGTTATTATAAAGAGTAGTTAATGTTATTTTACAATTAAAATAAATCACCTTGTGTTAATTAATTTATTTCTGAAAACAAAAAAAGTCCCGTATTTCTACGAGACTTTTTAAAATAACAGTATAATCACAAACCTAATTCACATTCACACGCATTGCAGCAATAGTTACATCTTTATACTGACGCGACACAGGAACAATTTTTTCATTCATCAATAACGTACCACCATCACCATTCAAATATTTATTTATATGTTTTGCATTTACAATATACGATTCATGACATTGTACAAACTGAGGTTCCGGAAGCAGTTCAAGAATTGCACTTATCGTTAAATCACAATTAAGAAAACTCCCATCCAAAAAATAAACAATAAGTTTTTCGTCCTTCGATTCCACATGAGTAATAATATTTACAAGTACCCGCACAATATCTTTCATATAATCCAAATTAATTCTCCACAACATATAATCCGCATCGCTCATCGGTATTTTAACTGCCGCAATTAATTTTGTTGTTTTCATGTGATTTGTTTTTGGTGAAGGTAGAACTTATTTTCATAGGAACGTTTTTTTATTCCCCACACCCAAAAAACTTTCCCTTCCTACCTTCCCCAAAACCCTCCCGCCGTTCCCCAAAACCAACCCGATGCTCCCCAAAACGCTCCCGCCGTCTCCCAAAACCCTCGCGATGTTCTCCAAAGCCCGTGCGATGCTTCCTAAAACCCTCCCGAAGTCTCCCAAAACCCTCGCGATGTTCTCCGAAGCCCGTGCGATGTCTTCCAAAACCCGTGCGAT
>CAIRRW010000425.1 GCA_903881065.1 uncultured Bacteroidota bacterium | reverse complement strand
TCAGCATTCACTGATTTTTCTTTAAATGTGTATCCAAATCCAAGCACTGGTGAAAATATTAATCTAGCAATAAAGGCAGAAAAGGGGAAAGAAGTATTAGTAGTTGTATATGATGTTAGCGGACGGGAGACGTATTCTAAAGTGATGGTTACAGAACAAAAAGGAAAGAATGTTTTTGCCCTTGATCCTTCCGGCAAATTAACTCCTGGTATCTATATGATTACGGCTACTTCTGATGATAGTTATCAAAGTAAAAAGCTAATAGTAGAATAGTTATTTCTTCTCTACAAGCACAAAAATTTCTTCATTGTCACGTTTCATATAATACTTTTCGCGTGCAAACTTCTCAAGTGTTTTAGGATTAGTGCTTAATTCACGTAGGTCGGAAGTGATGGATCTTATTTCGTTGGCGTAGTATTTTCTTTCTTCCTGAAGTCGTTTAACCTCTTTTCTAAATTCCATTTGATTTCGTACATCATTCTTGTCGAAGAATCCTACCCATACAATAAGTGCTATTGTTGTTATCAAATATTTGTTCCTTATTACCAATAGTACTTTCTTCACTTTCCGAAATTATTTCCTTCAAAGGTAATTTGTTTTTCATTAATAATTAGTTTTGTAGAAATACTTTATCAACTGACAAATTAACAAATGCAAGTTCGGATACTATTCCTATTTATAATAGGCAGTTATTTTGATACAACTGCCCAATCCTTTAAATCGGTTCAGCAAAAGAGTGAACGAGTTAAAATTGCTTATTCTGAAAAATGGGAAAATCTGCAAGCCGACTTAATCAAACAAAAGATAAATCCAAAGAACTTCGAATTGTTTATTCGTGTATTTAAGAGAGATAAGGTCGTGGAGGTGTGGTTAAAATCAAAGGAAGAAAAAGAATATAAATTGTTTAAAACATATTCCATTTGTAGTTCCTCTGGTGAATTAGGGCCCAAACGTCACCAGGGCGACGAGCAAGTACCTGAAGGGTTTTATAACATTTCTTCTTTTAATCCATATAGCAACTATTATCTTTCCTTGGAAGTCAGTTATCCAAATCAATCGGATAAAATTATTAGTAAAAATAATCTCGGAGACGATATAATGATTCACGGAAACTGTGTTACCATTGGTTGTATACCGCTTACAGATAATTATATTAAAGAGGTATATGTTTTAGCTGTTGAGGCTAAGTATGCTGGGCAGGATAAAATTTCTGTTCATATATTCCCAACAAAGTTGGATGAAAATGGAATGAAGTATTTAAATGATAATTATTCAAAACAACCATTGTTACTTGATTTCTGGAAGAATATAAAAACAGGATATGATTATTTTGATCTTCATAAACAACTCCCGCAAATAACAATTGACAAAAAGGGGGTATATATTTTTAATTAAGAAATTCTGTAGGCTAAAAACAAAGATTAAAATAGCTACAATTTCACCAACTCGTAATCACTTATTTTTCTTAAATCCTGAGATACGACTCCCTTTGAATTAGTACTGAATACTGAAATAAATTTAGCACCGTAAATCAATTCTTCATAGGTGTACGAATAACGGTTATTTACTGTCTGAGAAAAAGTATCATCAAAACCATTTAGGGAAATCATAAATTCCAAGTCAGCTTCTTTCATATCATTTTCGGTCATGCCCCATAGTGGGCTATCTTCGTTTATCGGATGATTTATTGTCCAGGACATAGGGAAGAAGATAATGTTCTTTACTTCCAGCTCCATAGGGCGGAAGCGCCTGATTTTAACCGCGTTTTCTGTCTCTAGCTTTGCAACACTAACTCTGCAATTCATGTCAGTTATCTGACTGTTGCGCATTTTGTTTGCAAGCCTAAATTGAAAAGAAATACCATCTTTGAAAGGTGCAATAATAGCATTTTTACTATATACTATCTTTGCTTTTGGGCGCGAAAATCTTCCATATAGTAAACCTGTTGCCAAAGCAAAACCCAATAAACCAACCAGCGATTCAATTGCTGCAATGCTGCTTGATATATTATTTCCAGGGCTTATCCTGCCAAAACCTACAGTGCTTAATGTTTGTGTACTGAAGAAAAAAGCTTCCATAAATTTATCTCTTTCTGAAACTGCTGCCCATCCCACCAATCCGTCCATTCCTGAGAAATAGTAACAACTAGCAAAGAATAGATTAATAATCACAAAATAGGAAAATACTATCATGTTAAATTTTCTCCATCGCATGGTAAGCAATGCATGATAATAACTGGTTGATCCAAATCTCGATTGTTCTATTCGGTCAATATTAAATGACCCGTCTTTATTAATTAATCTGGTTTTTTGTGCCGATGTTTTGCTGCCAAAACCTAACTCATTTTCTTCTGCTTTCTTTCTCATTCAACATTTATTTTCAACACAAATGTAACAACAAAAAAATGGAAATCGGTCTGCATGTTTCTACATTTTATTTGTGGATAGAATTAAATAACTAATTCGTCTGAATGTGGCTATATTTAATAATTTTGCTGCCCATAATTAGTTATCATCAATGGAGTATATTGGCAACCGAATAAGTATTAAACGAAATGAAAATGGATTAAGCATTGTTATTATTTCATTGAAAGAAAAAGTCAAGAATGTTTTATTGACCATTTACCTTGTCGTTTGGTCTCTAAGCGGTATAATTGTTTTTTCTCAATTTCTTGTAATCCCTGACCGTAACACCAAACTTGCAATTTTCGTCTGGCTTGCTTTCTGGGCATATTTCGAATTTAAAATATTCCGTGCATACATGTGGAGGAAGTTTGGAGTCGAAAAAATTAAATTACGCAACAATCAATTTCAATATAAGAGAGACAGGGCAGGAAAGGGGAAAGTAACAAGTTATGACTTCGATTATATTAAAGACATTAGATATATAGAACCGAAAGAAAATTCCTTTTTCGAAAATATAAACAATTCCTATTGGGTAATTGCAGGAGAAAAATTAGCTTTTGATTATAACGGAAAAGTAATAAAGTTTGGAATTCAATTAGAAGAAAAAGATGCACAGGCATTATTAAAACTTGTAAAAAAAGAAATTAAATGAACGTACACCTAATAGCAATCGGCGGTAGCGCAATGCATAACCTTGCAATTGCGATGCATAAAAAGGGATTTATTGTAACAGGCTCCGATGACGAAATACAGGAACCTTCAAAAAGTCGATTGGCAAAACATAATTTATTACCAGCAATAATTGGTTGGGATATACATAAAATTAATAAAGGATTAGACGCTGTAATACTTGGTATGCACGCCCGTGCTGATAATCCTGAATTATTAAAAGCACAGGAATTTGGCTTGAAAATATATTCATATCCAGAGTATATTTACGAACAGACAAAAGATAAAACACGAATTGTTGTTGGTGGAAGCCATGGAAAAACAACAATTACAGCAATGATTTTACATGTTCTCCATTATCATACTATTGATTGCGATTATTTAGTGGGAGCACAACTGGAAGGTTTTGACACAATGGTAAAACTCACCAAAGAAGCGAAGATAGCGGTAATTGAAGGAGATGAATATCTTTCTTCACCAATTGACAGACGGCCTAAATTTCATTTATACAAACCGAACATAGCCATTTTAAGTGGCATTGCTTGGGACCATATTAATGTGTTCCCTACATTTGAAAATTATGTTGAGCAGTTTAAAATATTTATTGATTTGATAGAACAGGAGGGAAGCCTTGTCTATTGTGAGCTTGACACGGAAGTAAAAAAAGTCTGTGAGTTGGCAAGAGAAGATATTAAGAAGTTTCCTTATGCTATCCCTGAACATAAAATTGAAAATGGTATCACGATTATAAATTCTAAATCAGAGGACATTTCACTTAATATTTTCGGTGACCATAATTTAATGAATCTTAATGGTGCCCGATTAGTTTGTAATCAAATTGGGGTAAATGACAAACAATTTTACGAAGCTATTCAAAGTTTCAAGGGAGCTTCAAAGCGTTTGGAATTGGTAAAGAAGGATGATGTAACCGCAGTTTATAAAGATTTCGCTCATTCTCCTTCCAAATTAAAAGCAACTACTCAGGCGGTAAAAAAACAATTTCCAAACCGTAAATTAATTGCCTGTATGGAACTGCATACCTTCAGCAGTTTAAATGAAGATTTCCTTAAAGAATATAATGGTTCAATGTCGTTGGCAGATGAAGCGATTGTATATTTTAATCCTCATACTATCGAACATAAAAAGTTAAAGGCGATAACAGAAGCTCAGGTAAACCAAGCTTTTGGAGGTAATAACATAAAAGTTTATACCGATTCGAAATTATTGCTGGAAGATTTGTTAATGATGAATTTCGAAAACAAAAATTTATTAATGATGAGTTCAGGAAATTTTGATGGAATTGATTTTAAAGACTTGGGAGAAAAAATAGTTGGCTAGTTTAGTTTTCACTAAATGGAATAACCGGATTTTTTTTCCTGAATATTGCTGCTGCCAATAAAGATAGAATCACTCCCATAATTACTGTTGACATTAACATTCTAAAAGGACCAAAATAGCTTTTCAAAACCTCCAGATTTTTAGTTATCAACTCCTCTTTCATCTTCCCGTCTTCCATAGTCTTTCTTGCTTCATTCAAAAAATAATCAATGGCATCAACTGCAATAAATTTATAATAAATAAAGTTGAATACAGCTAAAAAGAAACCGAGAACAAGTGTGAAAAGAAATCCTGATTTCAATGCTTCTTTAAATTCGATATAGCCGCCAAATCCATTTCTTTCGTAGTAAACCGAAACAAATACGCCTGCAAGCAGCAGTAATAAAGTTACATAATAACGATACTGGTCAACGGAAATGGTATAATAACCGAATACTTTTGAGAATGCAAACCATGCAATACAATTAAGTATTCCACCTGCAATTCCTAATTTTACACTTAATGGGAGTTTCATTTATGGATACAACTAATGAACAAATAAACTAATGACCAATGACTACTAAATAAATTAACCATTCATAGAAATCAGAAACTCTTCATTCGTCTGAGTATTCTTCATTCTGTCTCTCATAAATTCCATTGCTTCCACCGGATTCATATCTGACAAGTGTTTACGAAGAATCCAAACTCGCTGTTGTGTTTCTTTATCTACCAATAAATCATCTCTACGAGTACTTGATGCAACAATATCAATTGCAGGATATACACGTTTGTTAGCCAGTTTACGGTCAAGTTGAATTTCCGAATTACCTGTTCCTTTAAATTCTTCAAAGATAACTTCATCCATTTTCGAACCTGTTTCAGTAAGCGCTGTAGCAATGATAGTAAGCGAACCGCCATTTTCTATTTTACGTGCAGCACCGAAAAAACGTTTTGGTTTGTGCAACGCCTGAGCATCCACACCACCGCTTAATACTTTACCTGATGCAGGTTGCACGGTATTATATGCACGAGCCAAACGGGTAATTGAATCCAATAAAATACAAACATCATGTCCGCATTCCACCATACGTTTTGCTTTTTCCAAAACGATGTTAGCTATTCTCACATGTCTATCGGCAGGCTCATCAAATGTAGAAGCAATTACTTCCGCTTTCACGCTGCGTGCCATATCTGTCACCTCTTCGGGGCGTTCATCGATAAGCAATATAATTAAATAAGTCTCAGGATGATTGGCAGCTATTGCGTTTGCAATATCTTTCAGCAAAACAGTTTTACCTGTTTTAGGCTGTGCAACAATTAATGCACGCTGACCTTTTCCTATCGGAGTTACCAAATCAAAAATTCGGGAAGATAAATTTTGTTGAGGATGTCCAGTCAATTTGAATTTCTCATATGGGAAAAGAGGAGTCAAATATTCAAATGGCACCCTATCTCTTACAAACGCAGGTTCACGACCATTTATTTTCTCAACTTTAATTAACGGGAAATATTTTTCTCCTTCTTTCGGGGGACGAATAGTTCCACGAACCAAATCACCTGTTTTCAATCCGAATAATTTTATCTGTGAATTCGAAACATAAATATCATCTGGCGAATTCAAATAATTATAGTCTGCCGAACGTAGAAACCCATAACCGCCTTCCTGTATTGTTTCTAGTACACCTTCACTCGAAACAATTCCATCAAAATTAAATTGATCCGATGGGCGCGGATTCGCGTTTCGGTTGTTTCTATTGTCTCTGCGATCATTCCCACGATTACCATTGTTATTATTTTGTTGAGATTCGTTTTCGGAAGAAGATTCATTTTCTATAGAATTCTCACTCTCTTGCGAATTTGGATTGCTCGTCATCTCAGCCGATTGTGAATTTATTTCATTTGAGGATGATTCATTATTTGTTTCCTGTTTAATCTCTTGTTCAGAAAAATCAGATTGATTAAACAAAGGTGTTTCTTCCACTGTTTTTGCTCTCTGTTCATCTGTATTTTCAGCACGTGGTTTACGCGGGCGTAATACACGTTGAGGCTCTTCAGTTGCTCTTTTTTCAGTTATCGGTTTTTCAGCTACCGTCTTCTCAATCACTGGTTTTTCAATCACAGTTTTAGCCTCACTCTCCACAGGAGGATTTATTGCTTGGTAATCAAGGATTTTGTAAATTAACTCCTGCTTTTTTAAAGCATCATATTTTGGGATGTTTAAATTCTTGGCAATGTCTTTCAACTCGCCAACCAGCTTGTTGTTTAATTCAATAATGTCGTACATATTTTTTTGTTAGGATTAATAAACCAATTCTCTAATTGATTCTAAAAGGATAGAATAATAAAATTTATTTTTTAGGGTGTTAATATAAAAAGATAGATTGTGCTTTGTTATTTGAATAGATAACCGCAGAAACGCGATGCAATAATACAAAGAATTTTTGAACTGCAACTATTTTTATATTTTATTTTCATCCGCGTTCCCCTAGTTCAATCACTTCCAAATCCTTAATTTTATCTCCATCCACAGTAAATCTAACCAATGTTTTCATTTTATGAAACCCATGCACACCCGCTGCACCAGGGTTAATGTGTAATAAATTATATTTCTTATCATACATTACTTTTAGTATATGCGAATGTCCGCAGATAAATAATTTAGGTGCATTCGTTTTTATCAAATCTCGCGCCTCTCGCGAATAATTGTCAGGATAACCACCAATATGAGTCATCAGTACATCTACTTTCTCACACCACCATCGCTCCGTTTTTTTATACACCTTTCTAACATCCTGTCCGTCAATATTGCCATATACCGCCACAACAGGTTTTATTTCCAGAAGTTTATCCATAATACTTATCATTCCCACATCGCCTGCATGCCATATTTGGTCGCATTCTTCAAAGTATTTAAAAATCTTTGGGTCTAAATAATTATGAGTGTCAGATAATAAAGCAATTCGTTGCATATCCCGCAAAAGTAAATAATCTCAAACTTTTGTAACTACAAACACAAAAGAATTTCAAACTTTATTAGCACAACTTAATATACTTTAACAAAAATAATAATCAATACTTTTGTACTTAATTTCTCTCTCAAAAGAATGAACACAATTATAGAAGAAAAAAAAGCAATGCGGAAATCTATGTTGCATGCCCGCAACAGTCTTAATTCATTGCTTGCACAAAAATATTCTAATTGGATATGCGCTCAACTCGAAATATTAATAATAAATAGCAACTCCAAGTCCTTACATGCCTACATACCTATATCAAATGAAATCGACATTAGTCCACTTCTCCAAAAACTACTCGAATCAAATATCACAGTAATATGTCCCAAAACATTGCCAAAGCGTAAACTCGAGAATCGAATATTACATTCCCTCAACCAATTAGAAACTGGAATAATGGGTACCAAACATCCGCTTCAAGCTGATATCTACCAAGAGCTGATTGATTTTATTATTATCCCTGGATTAGCATTCGATAAAAAGAAATTCCGCCTTGGGTACGGAGGAGGATACTACGACAACTTCCTTATTAATCATCCAAAAGCTCAGAAAGTCGGCATCTTTTTTCCTTTTCAGCAAGTCGATATCGTTCCTACTGAACCTCACGACATACATTTGGATACAATTTTAGTCAAAGAGTTCTAATTTCATACTTTAATAGAAGAATCGAAGAAGCAGAGATTACCACCGCAACACCATCCGAAGTCAAAGTAACACCATCCGGAATCAAAGTAACATCATCCGGAACCAAAGTAACATAATCCGGAGTCAAAGTAACACCATCCGGAATCAAAATAACACCGTCCGGAACCAATGAAGAATCAAAAATCTTCTTTTAAAGCATTCAATTCTTCTTTTTACCTAGAAAGTCTTCTTTTGAAATCTAAATTCTTCTTTTTTGAGAGAATTCTTCTTTTGTCTTAAGGAATCTTCTTTTAGAAAGCAATTCTTCTATTTGCCTTCTTGCAGAATTTTTTAAACTTTATATAGCCGACAAGCTCTTGCTTGGTACCCAACCCACATTTCCGTTCGCAATTTTTATTTCCGTCCAACTGCCGTCTACCTCGGTAATGTTCACCTTCGTACCTTCATGAAGTATAAATAATTTGGTCCCCTTCTCACTCGGCGAACCCGTAACAGTTACTGTAGCAGTAGTAATAATAGCACTTTCACTCGTCTTGGTGAGTTCATATTTGTGGCGAGCAATAAAAAATATAAATAGTGAAGCAAGTAGAAGAGTTCCTCCTCCAAAGAAACCAACCTGTTTCAGTCCTCTATTTGAAGTAAAAATATAAACCGCAAATAATATCAGAGATACAATAATAAGAACAATACACATCTCCGACCAGCTTTTTTCACTCATCATATCCACAATTCCATTCTTCCATGTTGTCAAAAACAATTGAGGAGCCGCTTCTATTTTGTCTTCTGTTTTCTGATTAGCAAGTTTCAAATTCACAGTAATATCTTCATCATCCGGTGCCAGCTTTTTTGCTCGTTCATAATTCAAAATCGCATATCCGATATTATTTGTTTTATAATAGGCATTGCCAAGATTAAAATAAATCTCGGGCGCAACCATGCTATTATTTAGGACGCTATCATATAGTTTTACCGCCTTAAAATAATCTCCTTTCGAATAAGCAGCGTTTGCACTGTCGATAATTACTTTATTTTCATTAGCCTCTAGCGACAATGAAAATGAGAAAAGAAGTACAAATAAAAGACTATTTAATTTCATTTTCTATTTTAGTAATTAATTCTACCGTATTATCATATATACTTTTCAAGTCTCCCGAAACTGCAGCAGGAGCATAATGCGCAAACTCACAATTATCCAATGTCGACATTAATTGTTGAATAGTAGCTTCCGTCACACTTTTTAGTCTTAACGAATCTGTAATCGTTTCCTTGTTTAAATTAGCAGTTGGAATATTTAACTTATTGCCCACATAACCGTAAAGTGCTTTAAATATTTCAACATAAAACTGTTCTTTGTTATTCGATTTCAAATGATTTTCAGCAAGCTTAAGCTGTTTTCTTGCCATCTTTGTTGCCTTCCTACTATTCACAACCACCACATCTTTGTTTTGTTCAATTCGTTTTCTGCGGATAAAAATAAATGCTAAGAAAATAATAAATGGAGATATTAGGCCAAAATAAAATAAACTCGAACCATAGAAATAATTTTCTTTTGGTCGTAAAATAATACTGTTTGTTTTTATGTATCTAATATCATTTCCCAATACCTTTACATCTTCCTTGCTCCGTGGATTAAATACGTTGGCACCACCTTCGCCATCTTTACCCTTATCCACATGAATTTTAAATTCAGGTGAAGGAAGAGTTATGTATTGCTTTTTTGCTGGGTCAAAATAACTAAAGTTAATTTGGTCAATTTTATAATCTCCTTCATGGCGAGGAATAACCAAATAGTCAAAAGTTTTACTGCCACTAACTCCACTTGAAGTTACCGAAATATTATCTTTCGTCTTTGCGTCGTATGTTTCAAAGTCTTCAGGGAAATTTACTTTTAACGGGTCAACCAATTTAATATTCCCTTTTCCAGTAATAGTAACTGTCAAATTTATAGCATCATTAGCTTTAACCTTATCTTTATTTATTTCTGCTTTGAACGAAAAATCACCAACTGCCCCAGCAAATCCCGCAGGTTTAGTTGTTTCTGGTAAAGGAGTAACATCTATTGTGATTGGTTTGCCTTTTACAGAATAGGTCGCATCTTCATATCCACCTCCAAAGAATTGGTCAAAAATATCACGTGGTCTTTTATTTGATTGTTTTCTCACAATCACTTCCACCTTCATTGGTTCTATAGTCAACTTGCCACTTCGTTGAGGGAAAATATAGGTACGTTTTAACTCTGCAACATTATAAACTACACCATCAATGTTTTCATTTGCAACTTGTATCTGTTGATTATTTGATGGAAGATCCTGTGACCAAAAGCCTGTATAATCAGGGAACTTAATATCCTGAAAGCCTCTTAACTGATACTTAGTATAAACTTTATTGGTTACCGTTATTTCTTCTCCTTGATATACTTTTGTTTTATTTACAGATGTCCTTACAAATAAATTATCCCCAACATTTTCATTTGTTGGAGTGGAAGAATTTTGCTGCTGATTAGTATTGTTCTGGTTTTGCTGGTTTTGTGTCGTTGGTGAGCCTTTCACAACTTCAATAACTAATGAATTCGATTGGACAGTCGCACCATTAACGCTTACACTTCCTGGCTGAATCGTAATCTTACCTTCTTTTTTTGCAGATAAAATATAAGACAATGAAATAGATTGGCTCATTGCACCGTTCACAAAAGACATGGATGTACTTTGATTAGGACCGGAATACACATCAAATTCATTCAATGCAGGCATTTTAAAATTGCTGCCGTTTGCATTTAATGAATAGGTAAGCTGGAATGTTTCACCCACAGCCACCTTAGTTTTACTTGCCGATGAAGTAAAC
>CAIRRW010000424.1 GCA_903881065.1 uncultured Bacteroidota bacterium | reverse complement strand
TTTGATGCTTCAAAAAAATACCCTACTCTACTTTATTGTCAAGGTGGACCGCAATCGGCACTGACACAGTTTTATTCTTTCCGATGGAATTTCCAACTGATGGCTGCAAATGGCTATATCATTGTAGCACCCAACAGAAGAGGGATGCCGGGGCATGGTGTAAAATGGAATGAAGAAATAAGCAAAGATTATGGCGGACAAAACATGCAGGATTATTTATCGGCAATTGATAATGTATCCAAAGAACCATATGTAGATAAAGACCGACTAGGCTGTGTTGGTGCATCATACGGAGGATACTCTGTTTACTTTCTGGCAGGTATGCACAACAAACGTTTCAAAACATTTATTGCACATGATGGAATATTCGACTGGCGCACAATGTATGGAACTACCGAAGAAATGTGGTTTGTAAATTATGACATGGGAGGTGCATATTGGGATAAAGATAATGCTGCGGCACAGAAATCATACTCACAATTCAACCCTGTTAACTTTGTGAAAAACTGGGATACTCCTATTATGATTATTCAGGGAGGAAAAGATTACCGTGTTCCTGTAGAGCAGGGATTGAGTGCGTTTCAGGCGGCACAGCTGCAGGGAATAAAGAGCAAATTGATATATTTGCCGAATGAAAACCATTGGGTATTACAACCGCAAAATTCATTGGTATGGCAGCGCGAATTTTATAAATGGTTGAAGGAAACATTGAATTAATAGACTTTTTAACTTTAAACTTTAACTTATATTATGGCAGAAGACAAAAAAGAAAAATGGGTAACCTATTTATCATTCACCACGGTAATTATAGCTGTATGTGCTACGCTATCTACGTTTAAAGGCGGTGGATACAGCACTAAATCTTTATTGAACCAAAGTCTTGCTTCGGATCAATGGAACTTATATGAGGCGAAAAGCATTAAGTCGTATATATATGAAATGCAAAAGGATAATTTGGCATTGCAAATGAGTACTTCTTCATTGACGGCAAATAAAGATACGTTGCAAAAACATATTGATTATTATTCAGGGAAGATAAAGAAATATGCTGCCGATAAAGAAGAAATTAAAAAGAAAGCGGAAGGGTTGGAGGCTACCAGAGATGAATGTAAAACCCATTCGGAACGATTTGGACTGGCAGTTATCTTTCTGCAAATCTCTATTTTACTTTCTTCTATTTCAGCTCTTACCAAGAAGAAAATGCTTTGGGTATTCAGTATGGCTATTGGAGTAGTAGGTATTGTGTATTTCGCAAATGGATTTTTAGTCTTCTTTTAAAATCCTTTCTAATTGTTGTCTTAAATAAAAAGCTCCCTGCAGAAATGCAGGGAGCTTTTTATTTATCATACATACTTAATCTATTTATTCAACCACCACTTTTCTGTTCATTACATTTTTATTTGCATCAGTTATTTGTATAAAATAAACACCCTTTGCATAACCGCTCATATCAAGGGTTGCAGTTTTGCCATTAACCATTAAATCATTAATCATTCTCCCCAT
>CAIRRW010000423.1 GCA_903881065.1 uncultured Bacteroidota bacterium | reverse complement strand
TGTGTGTTTCGCTTTATTTACCTGCACAGGTTTTCTTGGTTCTACAGAAGGTTTTGGTAAAGCAGCAATCGACGTTTCTTTTTCTTTTTTGACTACTTCTTTTTTAGTTTCTATTGTTTTATATTCTGGAGTTTGTTTTAATGATGGGTGTTTAACAGAGTCCGCTCTTGTTAATGATTTCGATTCACTCACCACTTTGTCCTTGCCTAAGCACGACCAATTATTATGCAAAGTATCCAGCTTATATAAATTGTATTCATTGCCTTTGTAGTTCGAAGCCATTTCTATATTGATGGATTTGCCTTGCGCCATATTTATCTTTTTGCCATTTTGATACGCAAGCATTTCCATCATCCCAGCCGATTCAAACTGATATTTTACTCCTGCACTATCATAGGTCATTGGTATTCCGGAAACAAAAAAATCTACGGCATCATGGAACTCGCGGTAACGCAACTCTATTTCTCCTTTCAAAAGTTTTCCGTTTTCATCTGCAAAAGCATTTTTAGGGACAATTAATTTTGAGCCGGTTTTAAAATCAAGTGTGGCACCATTCTCAGCAATAACTTTGTAAGTAGTATATTCTATATTTATATTTTTTAATGGAGGAGAAATGCAAGGTTTCGCTTCTTCCTTTTTGTAGAATGCAGCGAAGGCAATGCTGTCATTATTAGTTGTTGGTTGTTGGGTATTAGTTGTTGGGTGCTTATTGTTGAGCAGTATCACCGATGACACAACGGCTGCCACTACTACTATTCCTGATAGAAACCAAGGATTCTTAAAGAAAGGTTTACTTGCTAATGCGTTATGTTTTAGAACCGAATTAAAATCTTTTCTCTTTACTATTTCTTCCGAACTGATTTCAGGACGGTTGACATTCACTTTTCGTTTCATTATTTCTGTATAAATGTTTTATCATATTGTTTTTGTTTTATTGTTTAACCACCCCTTAAACTAAAAACTCATTAACTTTTACTTATCAAACTAATGTATCACTTTTCTCAATTTATCAAGTATTCTGTATGTTTTTACTTTCGCATTATTCTCTGTTATGTCAAGTATATCGCCTATTTGCTTAAACGAACGTTTCTCAAAAAAGCGCATCTCTATTAATTGCAATTCTACTTCATCCAGATGTTCTGCAATCATTTCCACAATCTTATCATGGTACTTATCAATTTTTGTTTCTTCTATTTCTTCAATAATATGGTAAATACTCACCGAATCAATATTCACAGTCCGTTGAACTGTTGCAAGGCGATACAAATTGGTAATTTCGTTTAATGCAATTCGGAAAAGCCATGAAGAAAATGGAACACCTCTGTATTCATACTTTCCTAGCTTATCCAAAGCTTTCATAAATACTTGTTGTGTAGTATCAAAAGCCTGTTCTTTATCATCGAGCCGCTGATATACAAAGCGAAATATCGGTTCGTAATACGTATCATATAAAACAGCAAACTGTGCAGGATTCTTTTTAGCTGCTTCTATCTTGCCTTGTTCATTGGCTAAATCAGCTTCTGTAAAATGATATTTCGAAGTTTCCTGCATTTATTATTACTTCATTTATTGTTATAACGATATTGTTTTAAAAAGATACAGTGCGTCTTTTAATTTATTCGATTGGCTATAAATAAGTCATTCTAGATTATTATCCATCAACGCAAATTCATTTTTATTATTGCCTGTACTCTGTCTCCAACATGCCAATTTTGAACTTTATAAAGATACATTTTTCAAACCATCTGTTTAATACATTATATTTGCCACTTAAAATAATTGTCAAAGATGAAAAATATTAATTTGAAAGCTATAGTGCCGATAGTGGCTGCAATACTAATTTTTATCGTGTTAACGTTTGGATACTTTACTCCTTTATTAAAAGGCAAAGTAATTGAGCAAAGCGATATGATGCAAAACAAAGGCATGTCGAAGGAGATTATGGATTTCCGTGAGAAATACCATTCCGAGCCTTTGTGGACCAACTCTATGTTTGGTGGTATGCCGGCATATCAAATTGCTATCAGATACCCATCCAACCTAGTTACTCCTGTGCGGAATGCCTTTATGCTTGGGTTCCCTACTCCTGCAAACATGGTGTTTTCCTATATGTTAGGATTCTTTATTTTGTTGTTGGTACTTAAAGTTGATAGGTGGCTTAGCATTGTAGGAGCCATTGGCTTTGGGTTCTCGGCGTTTTTCTTCCTTATAATTGATGCCGGACATAATACACAGGCATTGGCTATAGCATATATGGCACCTGTATTTGCAGGTGTTATATTGGTATGCCGAGGCAAATATTTACTAGGAGCAGGTGTTTTAGGATTGTTTATGGCTTTAGAATTGCTGTGTAACCATCCGCAGGTGGCATATTATCTTATTTTGTTTCTGATGATTTATGTTATTTACGAATGGGTGGCACGTATCAAAGCAAAGGAATACGGTCATATATTTAAGAGTTTGGCTATCTTTATTGTGGTTGCTGTTCTGGCAGTTGGTACCAATATTACCAATCTTTGGAATACTTATGAATATGCTAAGTCAACGATACGCGGACCATCGGAATTGACATCGGATAAAAAGAATCAGACTTCGGGATTGGATAAAGACTATGCAACGCAATGGAGTATGGGTACTTCCGAAACAATGACATTGATGATTCCAGGCTTTAAAGGCAGTTCTTCTTCCATGAAAATAGGAGAAAATAAATCAGCATTAAAAGATGTGGATTCACAAATGCGTGAGAATATTGCTGAAAACCCACAATACTGGGGCGACCAGCCATTTACCACTTCTCCTTATTCCGGAGCAATCATTGTCTTTTTGTTTGTCTTCGGTCTGTTCATCGTTCCCGGACGTATGAAATGGGCTTTGTTAACCATCAGCATTTGTTCCATACTATTATCATGGGGAAAAAATATGATGTGGCTTACCGATTTATTCCTTGATTATTTTCCGGGCTACAACAAGTTCAGGGCTGTATCAATGATACTTCTTTTGGCGGAAGTAGCTATGCCGATACTTGCGGTGCTTGCTTTGGACAAATTAATAAAAGCAACAGATTTATTTAAACATAAAATTAAATTGAAGTTCATTAATAAAGAAATCACTGTGCAAAATGCCTTCTTTATTTCATTTGGATTAACTGGTGGCTTATCTTTATTATTTTACTTAATGCCAGGCTTAACAACCTTCTTTGCTGCCGGCGAATACAATAAAATATATGACCAGATAGCAAAAAGCAATGGAGCCGAATTGGCACAGCGTTATTTGGATAATATAGAGATAGCGCGTAAGTCGTTATTCAAAGGCGATGCCATTCGCAGTTTCTTCTTCATCACCTTGTCTGCTGGCGCAATCTGGCTGTATGTAAAATCTACGGTCAACAAAGGTGTTTTAATACCTGTGCTTGCTGTGCTTATCCTGTTCGACCTTGCGATGGTTGACAAACGCTATCTGAATGAAAAAAACTTTACGTCGAAGCAGGAAGCCACCAACCCGTTTGCTTCTACCAAGGCTGATTTGGTGGTGCTTGAAGATAAAGACCCTGATTACAGAGTGCTGAATATTGCCGTAAATACGTTTAACGATGCAAGTACTTCCTACCATCATAAGTCAATAGGAGGGTACCATGCAGCCAAGTTACGCAGGTATCAGGAATTGATTGATGCACACATTCAAAATAGTATTCAGGATATTATTTCTACTCTTAAAGCTAATCCTACCGACTCTTCGGTGAAAGCTGCAATGGCACGCCAAGGAGTGTTGAACATGCTTAATACACGTTATATTATTTATAATACTGAAGCACCTCCATTGAAAAACAATTTTGCGCTGGGCAATGCATGGTTTGTGAATGAAATAAAACCTGCTAAAAATGCTGATGAAGAATTAAAGAGTGTTGGCGAAATAAACACTGCAACAACTGCTGTGGTTGACGACCGTTATAAATCAGAAACAGAAGGATTTATTTCGAAAGCTGACCCAACGGCAACTATAAAACTTACCGAATACAAAACTAATGTGCTTTCGTACGAATCAAATGCTGCTACCGAACAACTGGCTGTATTCTCCGAAATATATTATAAGGATGGCTGGAATGCTTATGTTGACGGGCAGTTGAAACCTCATTTCTGTGCCGACTGGGTGCTGCGTGCAATGCGTGTTCCGGCAGGGAAACATACCATAGAGTTTAAGTTTGAGCCTACTCGTTATTACACTGCCGAAAAAATATCACTGGCTTCTTCGCTGCTGTTGTTTAGTTTTATTGGCGGTGCATTGTTTCTTGCTTTCAAAAAGAAGGAAGAATAAGACGGTAGGTTTTAAATAATAAAAAAGTCCCGAAGAGATTCGGGACTTTTTTGTTTCAACCCATCAAGGGTTTTAAAACCTATCAGATTAAGCTTGTAAATCTTAAAACGTATTAATTATTATCACTTCGATATAGGTGATAATTTTCGCTTTTGGGGGCAGGACTAAATTTTTTTAAATGATTAATACTATTATTTTTATTTGTAACTACTTTATAAACGATTGAAAACAGGTCAATTATTAAAAGTATAAGGTCAAAAGTTCGGAGGTTAACCTTTTCGTTCAGGAGGTTAACCTTTTTGCTCGGGAGGTTAACCTTTTTACTCAGGAGGTTAACCTTTTAACAAAAAAAGTTGCGCCAGCATTTGTTCGCCAAGCGGAGTAACAAACCGAAATATGTTTGCCTGTATCATTATATGTATGTTAGATGCTAATGGTAGACTAATTCGAAGAGCAAAGTATTTATTGTTTGGTTGTCATATATATATGAGTAAAAAAATAACGAAACTTAAACTTTCAATAATCCATATTGAAAATATTGATAAGCGAAATTTTAATAGATTTGTTTCGAAGATTAATATGTTATGCGTCAGCTTTTCAGGCGTATTAACGCAACGGAGAAAAACTAAAACAGGAACATAATGAAAAAAATAGCACGCATAATTTTCATATTGCTTTTTGGACGTTTGGAATTCTTTGGACAAAGCGGTTACGTTGGTTCTTTTAATGGCAACATTAACCTTAACGATAATAATGGATACATTACTTGGACAGGAACTGCCATTGCTTCGGCACTCAATTCACTTACAATTGCAGGTAATCTAAGAAAGCTTCATAAGCCAGACCGGTTAAAATCAAATGCAATATTTTGGATTATTACAGGAACTTTTCAATCCTTAATTGGCGCAGGTATTGCATCAGATAAAAATTGATACAACAATGCAGACATTCCGGCAGGGGTAAATATTGGCGAGGGATTAGCAACCATAACAACAAGTGTTATAAGACTTGCAAGTAAAAGCCCGTCTAAAGAAAATAAACTCAGTTATAATTTTTATTATTTGCCAACACCAGATAGAAACCGTATGCTAGTAGGTTTACACTTATCTATGCGACTTAATTAGAACATCACGGCAGGCGTGAGCGTCTTTTCCGCTCGCGCCAATTAGTAGGTGGCATCTTGCCACCACACAAAGCTCCTAACACTTTATAAATAACTCCACACTTACTTCTGCGCCTGATTGAAGCGAAAATCCTTTTTTATTTTTCTTCAAAATAATAAAGATTGCATCGGAAAGCAGGTATCAATGGATTTTGTAAGTAGGAACGGTATTCGCCCAAATGGTAGCTATTAATAATTGAATAATAAGGTATATTAATTAGTTGGTGATGAAGATTAATGTTAGTTTTACAGAATATTAAGAGTTCTCCTAATTACTTCGCTTTAATTTACATCGTTTTAGTACCTATTACAGAACAAGTATCAATGCAGGTCGGCCGATTATTGCCATTGATAAACAACAAGGAAATAGCACCGTTTTATAACGCATTATTATTAATCATTAAATATAAGATAACATGGAATTCAATAAATCACAGCAAGTAATTGACGTAAATGATAGTCCGGTGGGCATTTATTTGGGTTCGGATATAATAGAAGGGTATGCAAAACTATTGCCAATGGAAATGGATGTTCCACCCAAACGAAGAGATGCAATAGATGCAGCCATATTTATGGCCAACAAGGCGGCGGTAGAAAAATCGTACAGGCTATCGCAGATTGGCAGCCAGCCTAATTGTGATATTGGGAAAGCGGCATTATCGATACGTATTTCGCCTCCAAAAATTGAAACACCGTATGATGAAACATTTCCAGTGGCATTGCTGCCAGCAGAAGCTGCCGCATTGGCAAGAACTTTTAAGGAAGGGGAAAAGTATTTTATAGTAAATGTTTCGGTGATGTGGACAGCACGCTGGATTTGTCTTCCGGAAGGAGGAATAGCAGGTTTGCCACGGGATACTATTACTGCAAGCAATGCCCAAACGCATATTGGGGATAAAGTATTTGACTTCGGCTGTCCGCATCCTTCGTTTGACAAGGTGGTTACAAAGGAAACAATTACTGCTCATCGCGAAATGAAAAGATATCCGGTAGAAAGTTTCAGGTCGGAATATCCACGCATGCGCGATCAGATGAAAGACTCAGTGCAACGTGAAACAGTAGTTCAATTGAATGAAGCTATTAGAAATCTAGCTAAATGTCCGGTAGAATGTCCTGAAACACAGATGTCGGTAACGCTTGGTTATCCCGAATCGATGTGGGTGGAAGGGGAGGAGATTATTGAAGTTCAGGAGCGCGAAGAGTGGGTGTATGAACCTACGATGCACCGCGCGAAAATACCTTTTAATGTATTAAGTTATAGAGTAAAGGGTAAATGGAGTTGGTCGGTACAGCGCACCTGCTGCTCGGAATAAATAACTTACCATTTCAGGAACGCTTCAATCTGTTTGTCGAATAATTTAATAGTATACTCGTCTTTCAGTTTCCCGTGCTCATCCAGTAACTGAGCTACCTGTGAAATAGGCTGCTTTAGCGGATGGACATGGATTCCCATAAAATTAAGAATAGCGGTAAGATGATCCATACCCAATAAGTTACCTGCTCTGCCGGTAGAAACACCAATTAAAGCTGCTTTCTTATGCCTGTTGCTGTTATACTCAAGCGCGTCAAAAAATACTTTTAATATACCAGGGAAGCTGCCATTATATTCAGGAGAAAGAATTACCAGCTTTTGGGCGGGAGTAACATATTCATCAACTATTTGCTGAAATTGAGGGGAACGGTTTCCGAAAACATCACTAAAAGCGATTTCGTGAGGTAAATCTTGAAGGGAGAGAAGTTTTGGGGAGGCTCCGTGCTTCTCCATCAATTGGGCATAACTTTTTGCAAGCTTAAGTGTATTACTGTTGGGACGGTTAGTCGCTGAAATAATTGTTATCATTGAATAAAGGGAGGTTAATTAAAGATTGTTCAAAAGTACTTTAGAAAAATTAGCTGCTTTACGACACAAAATTGTAATTTCGTGCGAATTTTTAAGGGCACAAAGTAAAACAAATATTACGAGAATACATTGTTTTAGTTCGGGTGACCAGCAAATGATTATAAAAACAGATTGATAAAGTAACATAGAGAAAATATATATAACGAAGAATGGGAAAAATAATAGCGATAGCTAATCAAAAAGGAGGAGTAGGGAAAACCACCACTGCAATTAATCTTGCAGCGAGTATGGCAGTGCTGGAATTTAAAACATTGTTGATAGATGCTGATCCGCAAGCGAACTCTACTTCAGGTGTAGGTTTCGACCCGAGAAACATTAAGACTGGAATTTATGAATGTATTATTGATGGCGTGCATCCTAAGGACATAATATTACAAACAGAAACGCCGAATTTATTCCTTTTACCTGCGCATATTGATTTGGTAGGTGCGGAGATTGAAATGATAAATCTTCCCAATAGAGAGAAGATGATGAAGCTGGCTCTGGAAAAAATAAAGGACGACTATGATTTTATTATCATCGATTGTTCCCCATCATTGGGTTTGATTACGGTGAATGCTTTGGCAGCAGCCAATTCTGTATTGGTGCCTGTACAGTGCGAATATTTTGCATTGGAAGGTTTGGGGAAATTACTGAACACCATCAAAATAGTTCAGACCCGTATGAATCCTGAACTTGAAATAGAAGGTATTTTGTTAACGATGTATGATATGCGTTTACGATTGAGTAATCAGGTGGTGGATGAGGTGAAGACTCATTTTCAACAGTTGGTATTCGATACCATTATACAGCGTAATACTAAATTAGGTGAAGCACCTAGTTTCGGACAAAGCATTATTATGCACGATGCAAGCGGAAAAGCTGCTATAAATTATTTGAATTTAGCACGTGAAATATTACAAAAGAATAAACTTACGAGAATGGATGATTCGGAGAAGTTTATAAATGAAGTTGAGTAAGATGATATGCTGATTAGCTTATGTGCTGATTAGATAATTAAAGAAAATAAAATAACAATAAAAGATGTCAATTAAAAGAAACGCATTAGGAAGAGGGTTAAGTGCATTGTTGGAAGATGCAAAGACAGATATTACAACCAATGGTCAATTGGAAGGTGAAGGGAAAGTGGTAGGGGCAGTTGCAAATATTGAAATAAGCCATATTGAAACAAATCCGTTTCAGCCACGAACAAATTTTGAGGAACAAGCATTAAATGAATTGTCGGCTTCTATTAAAGAACACGGAATAATCCAGCCTATCACAGTTCGTAAATTAGGAAATGATAAGTTTCAATTGATTTCAGGGGAAAGACGTTTTCGTGCTTCACAACTAGCTGGTTTAAAAAGTGTACCTGCATATATTCGTATTGCAAACGATCAGGCAATGCTGGAAATGGCATTAGTTGAAAATATTCAACGCGAAGAACTAGATGCTATTGAAGTAGCTATAAGTTACAAACGATTGATTGATGAATGCAGTTTAACTCAGGAACAGCTTTCTCAAAAAGTAAGTAAACAACGTTCTACTATTACAAATTATTTACGTTTGCTGAAACTGCCAGTTGAAATTCAACTGGCGATACGAAATGGAGATATTACAATGGGGCATGCCCGTGCATTGATTAATATTGATAATGAAGACAAACAGTTGGATATTTATAATCAGATAGTATTAAATAATCTTTCTGTACGTGAAGTAGAAGATTTAGCTCGAGGAGCAAAAGTGGAGACTACTGCAAATACACCTAAAGCAAAAGAAAAAACAACGGCTTCCGCCTCTTTATCAGTAGAACAGGCAAACGTTGTTGAAGATTTACGTGCGGTGTTTAATACGAAAGTTCAGATTAAAAAAGATGCAAAAGGAAAAGGGAAAATTGTTATTCCTTTCAAATCGGATAATGATTTAAAACGCATTCTTGATTTATTAGATGCGTAAATCGGCAATTTATTTAAATGCGAAATGGTTATTACAAGTTTCTACTTTAATAACTTTTTTGTTTTTTAATATGGTTTCAGTTAAAGCCCAATTAACCGATACTTCAAAAGTAAATTTGATTGATTCTACCAAGCAATTACCTCAAAAATTACATTCGCCACGAAAAGCAACTTTGATGTCTACATTTTGCCCAGGATTAGGGCAAATTTATAATAAGAAATATTGGAAAGTGCCTGTAATTTATGTAGGCTTCGCAGCACTGGCATATTCAATCAACTTTAATCAGTCAAAATATAAAACCTATCTTAATGCATATAAGGACGGTTTAAATAATGTACCAGATGCATATACAAACATTTATAATTATAATCCTGAGTATTTGAATAACTTACAACATTACTATCATCGTTATCGTGATTTATCAGTTATCGGTGTGGCGGCTTTGTATCTGCTGAATGTAGTGGATGCCTGCGTGGATGCGCATTTATTTTCGTTTGATGTGAGTGAAAATTTATCTCTTCATGTTCAGCCAACTCTTATTAATACTGCTTATAATAATCAGTATCGAACAGGATTGTCATTAACAATAAAACTCTAGCTTCGTCGTTTATAAAAAATAATATCTTTTAAGGAGAAGCACTAAAAGTGAAAATAGCAATAATTGGATATGGCAAAATGGGGAAAGAAGTTGAGCGGATAGCTGTTTCGAGAGGTCACTCTGTTGTATTGAAAGTTTCCAAAAGGAATTCTACAACTTACCTTGATGAGTTGAAGAATGTTGATATTGCCATTGAATTTTCTACTCCTTTATCAGCTTTAACTAATATTAACAATTGTTTTGAAGCTAATATTCCGATTGTTGTAGGTACTACTGGTTGGCTTGATAAGTTTGATGAATTGAAACAATTATGTATTCAGAAAAATCAGACTTTATTTTACGCATCCAATTATAGTATTGGTGTTAACTTATTTTTCAAGGTGAATGGATACCTTGCAAAGTTGATGAACTCTTATCCTGAATTCAATGCAGAGATAGAAGAAATTCATCACATACATAAACTGGATTCGCCAAGTGGAACAGCTATTTCATTGGCAAATCAATTGATTGATGAATTGGATGCAAAACAAAAATGGGTAAATTCGCCGACTCAAAATAAAAATGAATTGAGTATTATTTCAAAACGCATAGACGAAGTGTCCGGAACGCATACTGTTACTTATAATTCATCAGTTGATGAGATAAGCATTACACATACGGCACATAACAGAAAAGGATTTGCTTTGGGCGCAATCATAGCTGCAGAATGGATTGCAGGAAAAAAAGGTGTTTTCGGAATGAATGACTTGTTATCAAATTCTAATAATAATATCTGAAATCTAACACAAACTTTATACTTTATAATCTTAAACTAAAAATATGGATACCTCTTATTTATTCTTAATTATTTTTTCAATTACAACAATGATCGGACTCTGGAAATTATTTCCATTGGCTGGTGAAGCAAGTTGGAAGGCAATTGTACCGTTTTACAACTTTATTGTATGGCTTAAAATAATTAAAAAACCTTGGTGGTGGATTTTCTTAATCATTACTCCAGGAGTAAACTTTTTGATGTACATCATTATGTGTTTGCTTATGGCAAAAGCCTTTAATAAAAGAAGTTTTGCTGAAAGAACACTTGCCGCAATTTTTGGCTTTCTTTATTTAATGTACATCGGTTTTCAGAAAGAAACTAAATATGTTGGACCCGAAGACAGAAGCAAACAAAAACCATCTATTGTTCGTGAATGGACTGAAGCTATAGTATTTGCTGTAGTTGCAGCTACTGTTATTCGTACTTTCTTTTTCGAAGCATTTACTATTCCAACGTCTTCTTTGGAAAAATCAATGATGGTTGGTGATTACCTTTTTGTAAGTAAAGTTAGTTATGGAGCCAAAATCCCTAATACACCATTATCCTTTCCGTTTGCGCATCATACATTGCCATGGACAGAACATACAAAATCCTATCTTGAGTGGTTTAAGTTACCATACTTCCGTTTGCCTGGCTTTGGGAATGTAAAGAATAATGACATAGTAGTTTTTAATTATCCTGATGGAGAT
>CAIRRW010000422.1 GCA_903881065.1 uncultured Bacteroidota bacterium | reverse complement strand
TTAAAAAAGATAAAAATAACTAATCGAATAGATACTCAAACGAAAAAGCCCAGTAACAATTGTTACTGAGCTTTTTCGTTAAAGGATAACTATAATTAAGCTTTTTTTACGTTAATTGCATTTAACCCCTTTTTTCCTTCAGCAACTTCAAAAGTTACTGTGTCATTTTCTTTGATTTTGTCAATCAAACCTGTTGCATGAACAAAAATCTCCTGACCTGAATCGTCTTTAATAAAACCAAAACCTTTAGCTGCATTAAAAAATTTTACTGTACCTGTTTTCATTATAAATAATAAGTTATTAATTAAGTCGACAAATATAAATTAATATTTTTAAGAAATCAAATTATTTTTCAAAGGGAACAACCTAATTTTTTCATTGGGTAATAAAAAGGTTGAGTGGAAAGTTGTTAATTACTTTGGTAGTTTCTTTCTCCGAATATCAGACTGCCAATTCTCACCATTGTACTACCTTCATCAATTGCAATTGCAAAGTCGGAACTCATTCCCATTGATAATATGGAAAATTGGTTATGTTTGTTATAGAATACTTTTAGAGAATGAAATTCATTTTTGATTTGTTCTTTATTCTCAGTGTTCGTAGCCATTCCCATCAAGCCGACAATTTTAATATTCTTTAATTGTTCAAACTCTTTTGAAGATAATATCGCTTCAACTTCATCAAAATCCTTACCGAATTTTGTTTCTTCATTTGCTATATATACTTGCAGCAGGCACTTAATAATTCTGTTGTTCTTCGCAGCCTGTTTGTTTATTTCCTGAAGTAGTTTCAAGCTGTCAACAGAATGAATAAGTGAAACAAAAGGAGCAATGTACTTTACTTTATTGGTTTGCAGGTGTCCAATTAAATGCCATTCAATATCTTCAGGTAACTGTTCGTGCTTGTCCACCATTTCCTGCACCTTGTTTTCACCAAATATTTTATGTCCGGCATTATACACTTCCATTATTTTATCAATGGGATGCGTCTTTGTAACTACTACTAATGTTACATTTTCCGGTATAGAGGATTTTATTGCAGCAAGATTCCCGGCAATCGACATTAAGTTATTCGCTTAATTTATGAATAACAAGACCGCTTCTTAGTTTAGGTTCGAACCAGGTAGTTTTTGGTGGCATAATATTACCTGTATCTGCAATGTCGAATAACTGCTGCATGGAAACGGGATACAGCGCAAATGCTGCTTTCATTTCTCCACTGTCAACACGTTTTTTTAATTCGCCAAGACCTCTTATTCCACCAACAAAATCAATTCGTTTGTCAGTTCTCAAATCTTTTATTCCCAATAAACTATCAAGAATAAGATTTGAAAGAATGGTTACATCAAGCACTCCAATTGGGTCATTATCATTGTATGTTCCGGCTTTAGCTGTCATCGAATACCATTTACCTTCAAGATACATGCTGAAGTTATGAAGCTTTGAAGGTTTATATATTTCAGTTCCTTTATCTTCTACATCAAATACCTTATTCAATTTCTCAAGTAATTCAACAGGAGTGAGGTTATTCAAATCTTTTACAACACGATTATAATCAATTATACTTAATTGATTGCCAGGAAAATGAACAGCTAAAAAGTAATTATACTCTTCGTTTCCGGTATGATTAGGGTTCTTTTGTTTTTTCTCATTGCCTACTAAAGCCGCAGCAGCAGTCCTGTGGTGACCATCTGCTACATAGGTATAAGGAACTTTTGCAAACAAATCAATCAGTTTTTTAATAGTAGTATCATCTTTTATTACCCAGAAATGATGACCAAAACCTTCATCAGCAACAAAGTCATATTCCGGTTTTTGAGTCTTTACAATATTTGCAACGATGTCGTCAATCTCTTTAACAGCAGGGTATGTAAAGAACACAGGTTCGATATTAGCATCTGTTGCACGTACATGTTTCATACGATCTTCCTCTTTGTCAGGACGCGTTAACTCATGTTTTTTGATGATGCCGTTCATGTAATCACTTACGCCGGCAGAACCCACCAATCCGTATTGTGTACGACCATTCATGGTTTGAGCATAAATGTATAAACACTCTTTATCATCCTGAATCAGCCAGTTATTATTCTGAAACTTTTCAAAGTTTTCCTTTGCTTTTGCATAAACCTGCTCATCATGTTCGTCCATTGTTTCAGGTAAATCGATTTCCGGTTTGGTGATATGCAGCAATGATACCTGATTGCCGTGTGCTTCCGCTCTTGCTTCCTTTGAATTTAATACATCGTAAGGACGGGATGCAAGTGCTTTGATAATTTCCTGTGGTGGACGAATCCCTTTGAATGCTTTTAAAATAGCCATTTGTATTGTTTATTATTTAATGTTTATTATTTATTTACCTGAAATGTTTTATCACCTGTTTTTAAAAATTTTACTATTTGATTAGCAGCAGCCAAACCTGCGTTAATATTAGCTTCCGAAGTTTCCGCCCCTTGCTTTTTAGGTGTAGAATAATATCTGTTTTCAAACTGCAATAAGTCGTTATGACAATCCGGTGCTATGTCCGAAACATATTTAAAATCAGGACGGGCAGCAAATAGTTTCTTTAATCCTTCTTCATCAATCACCTCTTTTCTTGCGGTATTAATTAGTGTAGCGCCTTTTGGCATCCTGGAAAGAAGGTCGAAGTTAATTGATTTCTTTGTTTTTTCGGTTGCAGGAATGTTTAACGAAACATATTGACAAGTGCTGTAAAGCTCATCAACAGAAGAAAGTACCTTTACTCCATCTTTTTCTATTATTTCTTTTGGAACAAAAGGATCAAATGCATACACATCCATATCAAAACCTTTTGCAATACGGGCAACGTTTTTACCCACATTTCCATAAGCATGAATGCCGAATTTCTTGCCTTTTAATTCAGTTCCTGAACCGCCATTGAAGTTAGAGCGTGCCATAAACACCAATAAACCAAAAGTAAGTTCGGCAACAGCATTTGAATTTTGCCCCGGAGTATTCATTGCCACAATACCTTTTTCGGTGGCAGCTGCCAAATCAATATTATCAAAGCCTGCGCCGGCACGAACAATAATTTTCAGATTTTTGCCTGCTTCTATTACCTGTCGTGTTGCTTTATCACTGCGGATTATAAGTGCATCTACATCGGCAACAGCTTTTAAAAGTTCATTAGCATCTGTATATTTTTCAAGAAGTACTGTTTGAAAACCTGCGTCTTCCACTATCTTTTTTATGCCGTCCACTGCAATTGCAGCGAATGGTTTTTCGGTTGCTATTAAAACTTTTGTCATTGAGGATGTGATTAATTTATGTGCTGAATTAAAAAGAGCGCAATTTTACTTAAATAATGAATACAAAGCTCTTTTTATGGTACTTTCTTTTCAACATAAACATGAAATTTCAAATTATAACCCAAGCGTAATTCCTGATTGGTGAAATGGCTGGTGTCATGCTGA
>CAIRRW010000421.1 GCA_903881065.1 uncultured Bacteroidota bacterium | reverse complement strand
GCCTTTACATCTTCGTCTTTTTGTTTATTTAAATTTGCAGCAACAACTATTGAACCGGTATTTGATAGATATTCGTATTTCTTTAGCCATTCAGGCTCACCCAGCGAAATGAAACCGTTTTTGTCAGTAATTTGTTTTAACCAATCAGGGGCAATAATCGGAATAGAACCTGTTGTGCCGGATATATTATAACCTTTTAGTAGTTCAGGTGGAAAATATACAGTGTTAGTTGAGCCGGAAGTTTGTAATGTACCAAGATATTCATTTGGATACAGCTTATATAAAGAGGTTGGAGGCACGCTTGTGTATATTATTTCATCATTTTTCCTTGTCTCTTCAACTTCTTTTATTGTTTCATCTTTTAATTCATGCTTTATCCGTTCTTGGTAAAACTTTAAAAACTGCTCCGGTTTGTAAATAATAATTTCATTGTTTGTTTCAACAAAAAATTCTCTCGCTAATTCTGGCCTGCTGTCAATTGTCCTACCGTTAAAAATATACCACCAATCCTCTTTTAGGTCATCAGTCACAAAAATAAGTTTGCTCGGTGTAGCCTTAATATGTTTAATTAATTGCCTCCAAATAATCAAATCTCCATATAAAGATTGCTCAGGTTCGTTTTTCTTGTCAGCCAAATCCATGTAACCAGGAGGTGTCTTTTTTTCATATCTCACTTTTCCCTCCTTAAATATCACATTGAGTTCGGCTTCATTCATCGCATTACCGACGCACCCATCCAGTATTTCAGTTAATGCATCAAAAATCGGGTCGCTTTCAATTAAATCAGGATGCTCTTCATCTAATATTCTTAAGTCGTCCTCGACTTCCTTAAAAGTATCTGCAAAGGTTTCCTTTATGCCATCAATATTTAAATTCTGGTGCTTTTTAAATTCATTCAATACCTCAACAATCTCGGTATTCTTTTTTGCTAATTTTTCTATCAAATTCTTATAAGCTTTCTTGGCAGTATTGATTACTGTTAGTCTATTTTTTTGATACTCAAATGCGGCTTGAAAACTAATCCAAAGCCTATTTTGTCCAGATAGATATTCAAGTGTTTCCAACACCTCATCACGGGTATCTTCAGTATATCTGTAGAGATTAAGCAAGGTATTTGCATCAAATGAAAAAATAGCATGCTCCCAGAAATCCGTAATTTCATCAGGTGTAGGCTTATAAAACTCCTTAAATTTTTGTTTCATACAAAACAGTTTACTCAAAATAATATGGCAAAGATATTGAAAACACTTCACCAAGTATCCCAATTGGTATCAACACATTTGACTTTTATTGTTCCTGCTAAAAGCCAAAAGAGTTATTTAGTCTATTGAAATACTGATTTTAATGCAATCCTATATAAAAAGAAAATATTGCTTAAAATCCTCTAATATAAATTCCTACCTTTGGTTAAATAAGTTAAAACAAAAACATGGAAACTGAGTATTACAATGGCAATTACACATCAAGGTATGGATATCCTTATGTTATTATGTCGGTAGATGAAAATGATACACATGTAAAAACCGAAACTATAATTATTTTTGAGGCTTTTAATGGCAATCATGTCTATAAAGCGTATAGGAGAAAATGGGAGAAGGTTAAGGGCTGGATTACAAAAGACTATGTTATTGCTGCTGATTTAGATTACTGCAAACAAGCAATTTTCCACGACATAGTATTCCAAAACTATAAAGATAAAATTGAGCAATACGGTGATAGGGGAATTGAGTTGAAAAAAGCAGAAGAATCAATGCTTATCATTATCCGGAACAAATTCCCTGATATGCTGAACAATATTGAGAATACAACAATGAACCCTGAATTAAAAACACGAATAGGATTATATAAATCTATCACGATTGAGCGTGACGACTTTTAATGAAGGTGGCAAAAAGTAGGCACTTTTATTTGTTATTAATTCATTCTAATTTATATTAAACAACCTCATGATTTT
>CAIRRW010000420.1 GCA_903881065.1 uncultured Bacteroidota bacterium | reverse complement strand
ATTTTGATTGTATTGCTTTTTCTGTATTCTGTTCTACTTTTTCTTTTAATTTTCCTTTTAATTTATCGGTGTTTTTTAATAAATTATCAATGCTTCCAAAATCTTTTATAAGCTGAATGGCTGTCTTTTCACCCACTCCGGGTATGCCGGGAATATTATCGGCACTGTCGCCCATCAAACCTAAAATATCAATTACCTGATCTACATTTTGTATGTCCCACTTTTTACATATCTCCGAAACACCCAGTATTTCAGCACCATTGCCAAGTCGCGCAGGTTTGTACATAAATATTTTATCGGAAACTAGTTGCCCATAATCTTTATCGGGCGTCATCATGTAGGTTATAAACCCTTTCTTTTCGGCCATCTTGGCAAGTGTTCCTATTACATCATCGGCTTCAAACCCTGGCTTTTTTATTACAGGAATATTAAATCCTTCAATTATTTTAATGATGTAAGGAATGGCTGTGCGCAAGTCTTCCGGCATTTCTTCGCGGTGCGCTTTATAGTCAGCAAACTCAATATGACGTGCTGTTTGCTCAGGCGTATCAAATACTACAGCAATATGTGTCGGTTTTTCTTTCTTCAACACATCCAGCAACGTATTGGTGAAACCGAACACTGCCGATGTGTTCAACCCTTTTGAATTGATACGATGATTATTACTAAAGGCAAAATAGGCGCGGTAAATCAATGCAAACGCATCAAGTAAAAATAGTTTCTTATTGTTTTCTTCCACTGGTTTAGTTATTTTTAAAGGAGGATAAATGTAACAAGAATTTGGCAGTATTGGCTAGTCAATTACTAATTACCAATTACGTACTACTAAACGGGAGAAGGAAAACATTTATTATCAGTATTCTTCCTTCAATGCAGATTTATTAATATGGTTATACAAGATTTCCTGAGGAATAGAAAAATATAACCACATGAAACCTTGCAGAACCATAAATATTAGAGATAGTGCTAATAGCTATTGACTGATGATGAAAATAAAAAAAGCTTCCTACATCTCTGCAGGAAGCTCTACCAACTGTATGAAAAAAGAATAAATGGCACTTTCACCTTCCATTTAATCCGTTGCAAATATATCCCAATGTTTTTGACCTGCTCAACAAAAAGAGATAAAAGGTAATTTTATGTAGACATATATATTGAATCAAAAGAGAAGCAGTACCAACAAAAAAGGAGCCCCGTACTCCTAAGGGGCTCCTAAAACATGAAAACAAACGAGAATCTACTAACGTTTTATTCCCGACATCAAATGTAGATATCTTATTATTCTCTTTAAAATTAACTCGTTGAATAGTCTTTATTTGCGGCTTAAACTTAAAGTAAACTTTAGGGATACAAACCAAAAGCGTTCTGCTATTGTTATTACCTTTGCGAAAATAAAAATATGTCACACATACAATCTGCTTTATTCAGCATCGCAAAAAATAAATGCCCCCGTTGTCACGAAGGAAATTTTTTTGAAAACAATAATCCTTATGTGCTTAGCCAATTTGATAAAATGAATAAACGATGCCCTGTCTGCAATGAAGATTTTGAACGTGAAACAGGTTATTATTACGGTGCCATGTTTGTGAGTTATGCGCTTACAGTGGTATTCGGGATAAGTGTGTTTCTGATAATGTGTGTTCTTTTTGATTTCGATGCGGTAACGTTTATTATTGCCTTTGCTATTCTTCAGATACTATTAATGCCCCTTTTTTATCGTACTTCCCGATTGCTTTGGATAAATTTATTTGTTCGTTTTCGGAATTCAAAATTGAATTAAATGAAGCCCTGAATTTTTAAAACAATAGGGCTAAACATACCCTTTATAAGATTGATTATTAGATGCGGTATTTAATTAAACAGGGTAACATTATGTTAACATTAAAAGATTATTTTTGTAACATAAGTATATAATCAGCAGTATGAAACCAACCTATATCAAACTTTCAATCTTCGGAATATTATTAGTCTTTATTGGTCTTGTAGGCTCTGGAGGATGTACTTCGGGTACTAAACAAAATGCAACGCTACAGAAAGATACAACAATTGTATTGCCTGATACATTAAAAATCCCTCATAATAAAACAGGCGATGAAATACGATATGGCCGCGAATTGATACTGCATACTGCTCATTATCTTGGGCCGGATGGTGTGGTGATGAAATTGTGCGGCAACAAAATGAATTGCCGTAACTGCCATTTGGATGCCGGTACCCGCCCATTCAGCAGCAGCTTTTTAGAAACCTATCTTAAATATCCGCAATATAGAGCACGCGAAGGAACAGTATTGACTATTGAAGACAGAATAAACAACTGTTTCGAGCGGCCTATGAATGGTAAAATTTTACCTTACGACTCCCGCGAAATGAGAGCAATTGTATCCTATATGCGCTGGCTTTGCGAAGGCAAGGTGGTGAGTTATAAAGATGACAGCCTGCATTTGGGAGAAATAAAATTGATTGACAGAGCTGCAAGTGTGGAGAACGGCAAAAATATTTACAACAAAAAATGTATTACTTGCCATGGAGCCGATGGTGAAGGAATTTTAACGCCCGATAAAACCACCTATATTTATCCGCCTTTGTGGGGTATGCAGAGTTTTGCACAAGGAAGCAGCGCACACCGGATAATACGTGAATCACGATTTGTAAAATGGAGCATGCCTTATCTTGATAAAAGAACATCTCCGCAACTTACCGATGAGGAAGCTTTTGATGTGGTGGCTTTTATCGACTGCGATTCGATACATCCTCGCCCGTACCGCCCGCTGCCTAACGATTGTCCTGATTTAAAGTTTAAACCTATTGATTTTCCTTCGGGCCCTTTCCTTGATTCATTCCCTATCAGGCAACATAAATATGGACCTTTCAAGCCCATAAAAGCATATTATGATGCGTTGAAATAAAATGGTTTATTAGTTCACTGGTTTATTAGTTTACTGGTTTACTAGTTTACTGGTTTACTAGTCTATGTAACAAAAAAGTCCCGAATTTCTTCGGGACTTTTTTGTTTAGTTTAAAGTTAAAAAGTTGAAAGTTGTAAAGTTGTGTTTCTCACTTCCAGTAACTTTAAACTTACTTATACAATCAACGTATTAAACGGCTCTCCATTATCTCCTTTTTCGTTTGTAGGACTTAAATAATAAGCAATAAACCATGCGTTTTTACCAACATCGGCAAGCGTGAAAAGACTTTGAAACATTGTTTTTTTCTCTGGAATTTGATTCTTATAATCTGCAAGTACAGGCGTAACACCCACCGGCATTATCGCCAATAAATAACCTACCGATCCGGCTCCATACGGTTTTGTTTTTTTAGTTGACGATGCAGGGTCAAAAGCAAAGAGATTCATTATTAATGATGATTTTGAAACACTTGTTATGCCTGGTTGTACTTTTGTAACTGGTATTTTTTTTCCATGCGGTTTTTCAACAGGAATATTCAGGTTTTTGCGGTCGGTACCTGTTAATGTTATCAGTACATTGTTTTTAATGGTTAACCGGATAGATTCCACAAAAGGTGCACAGATATTATACTGATTATTCATATCCGACAGGCTGATGTCACCATTTGTGGTAGGAGAAACCCATGCCGCGAAAGCTTTCTGCCAATTTTTCCAATGCTCATCCAGGGCAGTAATTAAATCGGGCGATACGCCCAAAGCTACTCCAAATAAATCTACATAAGCAACAAATGCCATAAAAAAGAAGTGATAAAACACTGTTTTAACGTTTAATTTTAACATGATTTCTAAATTTTAATTGTTTAATTATTAATTGACTATATCACTTATTACTACTGCATTAAATTTACATTTTAAACTTTAAAAAGTCCTTTTTGGAGATCTGTTAAGATTTCTCAAAAATCTGTTAAGATTTATTATCCATCTTTTAAGATTACTTACAAATCTGT
>CAIRRW010000419.1 GCA_903881065.1 uncultured Bacteroidota bacterium | reverse complement strand
TGAAATGCCATGTCTGTTAAATTTATTAAATTTTAAGTTATTATTGTTTTTTCTTATGTATTTTAGGTTTATTGGACTGATGTCTTATTAAATGGTTTAAAATGTATAATTAATCAATAATTACTTTTATTGAATTTGAATTCTTTGTTTTATTACTAATTGATGCAAAATATACTCCTTTTGCTAAGGTTGATACATCAATATAACTGTAATGAACGCCTTGTGTAGCATTATCTCCTTTAACCCTTTTTATTTCTTGCCCAAGTAAATCAGTAAAAACAATTTCAACTGCGTCATTAGTATTGTAAACAATTTTTATCAAATTTGAAGAAGGATTCGGATAAACACCTTTTATTTCAAATTCCGGATTCACATTACCTTTATCAGCTATGGAATTGGCTAAACAATAATTCTGAATAGACTTAACAGATTTAAATAAGTTCAATCTTCCACCAGAGGCAGTAATGCCACTTCCCATTGATGAAATTAAATCAACTGAACTTAACAAAGAATCTTTAATCAATAATGCCATTGCCGCCGGGTTAGCTTTATAATCAGAAATAAAACGATTGCATTGAACTGAATACATTAGAGCTATTGCTCCAGCCACATGTGGTGACGCCATTGATGTTCCTGTCCAGGTACTTCCTCCGCCATAAGTATTTCCAGGTAATGTTGACCAAATTGTTGTTCCCGGAGCACCCAAATCTATTGTTGTTGCACCGAATCCGCAGGTGCTGTATTTATCATCCGTGTTTGTAGTATTAGTAACGGTAATAAGCCAATTACTTGGGCAGGCAGTAGGTATATCGCCTACTAAATCTACATTGTAGTTATTATTTGTAGTTGCTGCTGCGCTTAATATCCCAACAGACCCTAACGAATCATACATTGCACACCATAACGGATAAGCTGAAGGTTGTCCCTGATCTACTCCAAAAGATGAATTAGTAGCCACAACAAATGCACCTTTTGCACCATTTGTCCGGTTATATAATCTTCGATTATCCATTACATAAGAATAAGCTACCACCACATTTGCTTCCATTGCATTGCCATAATAAACAGGCATTATTTTTACATTCCAATTAACGCCGGAAATACCGATTCCATTATTACCTTTTGCGCCAATAGTTCCACAAACATGGGTTCCATGATCAAGAACGGGAAGAACATCTGTATTCGTGCCTGCATTCCAGCCATCGATATCATCAATGTATCCATTTCCATCATCATCTGTTCCATTCCCCGGAATTTCTTTATAGTTTTTCCAGAAACTTAAATCCTGATGTGTTAGATCGAATCCACCATCAATAACGGCAACAACAATGGTGTCACCTTGTGCAGTTAATCCTCCAGTTGTAATATCCCAAGCTTCCGTGGCGTGTATATCAGAACCAGCCACACCCCCTGCCTGCCCTGTATTTAACATATCCCATTGATTCGGGAAATAAGTATCGTTAGGTATTGAACGAGATTCAAAAGTGTGATTAAATTGAGCAATCAATACCATTGGATTTGTTTTAACGGCGTTCAGCATTTTATTATTGTTTATATTATTCACATTAAAACTGAATAAAAATATATGCATTGAACTTGAAAGAGTACGCTCCAATTTAATACCCGTATTTATCCCATTTATTTCATTTAATGAAGTTACAAATTGTTCTGCTTCCAAATTGGAACGAAGCATTGTAATGATATTACCCGGAACAATATTTGATTCTTGAGCATTAATATTACTTGAAGTCAGGAATAACAAGTAAATTAAAATCAGGGAGTTTTTTTTCACTAATAATTTTTTAATATCCAACAATGATAGCTATTTATTCTGTACTTTGCAATTCCATTTCTTGTTTATTAGACTAAATGAGCGAATAACAATGTGAATGGAAGATATTAACTATTTATGCAGGAAAAAAACTTCACGATATATAAGTCATCTGCCGGTTCCGGTAAAACTTTTACACTTGTAAAAGAATACCTTGCTTTGGCTCTAAATGATGGTTCAAATCCTCCACAAGCTTATAAACATATTCTTGCTGTCACTTTTACCAACAAAGCGGCAGCCGAAATGAAAGACCGAATAATTAAAGCACTTAAAGAACTTTCGGAAGAAGATTATTCCAACATTTCAGGAGGAACAAAAACCTTATTGTCTGAATTAAAAAAACACGAAAAACTTAATGCAATAATAAAACTGGATGACAGAATTATTCGTTTGCGGTCAAAAAACATTTTAACTGCAATACTTCACAATTATTCTGATTTTGCTATTGGAACCATTGATAGCTTTGTACAAAAGGTGGTTCGCACATTTGCTTTCGATTTAAAAATACCAATGAGTTTTGAGATTGAAATGGATGACGATAAACTGCTTAGTCAGGCAATTGATTTATTAATCGGGCAGATTGGAAATGACGAAAAACTTACCAAAGCACTTGTAGAATATACCGAAAGCAAGACTGATGATGAGAAAAGTTGGCATATTGAAAATGATTTAAAACAATTTGCAAAGAATTTATTAACCGAAGATGGTGCAGTATATATAGAGAAATTAAGGGGTTTGACTGTTGATGATTTTTTCAAGATAAAGGATACACTGTTTACTGAGATTAAAAAGTTTGAAACTACTGTTAATAAATTGGGCAGTGAAGGGCTGGCTGTTATTAAGAATGCAGGTATAGAGCATGGTAAGTTTGCAGGTGGTGCAAATGGAATTGGAAAGTATTTTACTTATTTAGCAAAATCACGATTTGATAAATTGACTCCTTCGGCTACAGTTCAAAAAAATATTGATACTGATAAATGGTACGCTGGGAAAGCCACGGATGCTAACAAGTCGGCGATTGATTCCATTATTGATAAGCTATTAAATGTATTTATTAGTGCAACTGCTTTTATTGAAGAAAACAAATCCGAGTTTATTTTATTTACGTTGATAAATAAAAATATTTATTCTCTGGCTGTACTTAATGAAATTGAGAAACTGCTGAATGAATATAAGGCGGAAAATAATATTCTTCATATTTCTGAGTTCAACAAAATGATTGCTAAGATTGTGATGAATGAGCCAATTCCTTTTATTTATGAGCGATTGGGAGAGAAGTACAATAATTATCTGATTGATGAATTTCAGGATACTTCAGTTTTGCAGTTTCAAAATCTGTTGCCGTTAATTGACAATTCATTGGCAAGTGGAAATTTTACAATGCTTGTAGGCGATGGGAAACAGGCTATTTACAGGTGGCGCGGCGGTGAGGTAGAACAATTTGCTATGTTGCCGGAAATATTCAAGCACAATGACAATGAACTGGTGCTGGAGCGACAGGATGCGCTGATACGTAATCATAATCCACAGGTGCTTGATAAAAATTACAGAAGTAAAAGGGAAGTAATTGAATTTAATAATTCCGTATTTAAAACGCTTGGCGACAAACTG
>CAIRRW010000418.1 GCA_903881065.1 uncultured Bacteroidota bacterium | reverse complement strand
TCAATAATTTCCTGCACCCTTCCTACTTGTCGTGTATCAAGCATTACTTTTATTCCACGTGTATGAAATGGTGCGCTTGTTAAAATCGCTCTAACCATACCTCTGGTTCGTTTTCCGGTTCGCTGATCCTTCTTCAAAACAATATCCACCTCCTGATTAATACGAATATTTTCACGAAACATATTATCTTTAGGTGGTGCTTTTAGATTCATTATTAGTAATTATTTAAAATAGAAATAACCGGACAAGACAAATTATAAAAAATATTTATTCTGCTACTATTGCCATTTTTGTTGCATCATTATTAATGGCAATCCTAGTTATATTTTTAATTCCATAAGCGGATAAGTCAAGAAGTGTTTTCTGTTTCCGATTATAAATAGAAATAACCACAATTTTCGCCTGCACACCAGTAAACACTAAAGGCTGTTTGGTTCTTAGCAAAGCAAAATCCTCGTTTGGTATTTGCGAAACATATGCACCACTCCAATATAAATAATAATAATTATCCATTGGTTTCTGCACATAATAAAGTCGGTCAGCTTCTGTAGTCATGCATCGCCCCACATTATGCGCTAATACTTTATGTCGCTCTGTATTAGGGTTTGCAACCTCAAGTACCGGCGGATTGGATGTTTTTACCATTGCCAGACTATCCTTTGTTATCCAGCAATAATAACCTATTGAATCAATGCTTTTCATTATTAAACTTGGGCTGCCACCATTGATAGGGAATTCCCACAAACGTTGCACACTATCCTTTTCTACCATCACTACCGAAACACTTTCACCATTAGGTGTAAACGCAGGTGAATACTCACTTGTGGTGGTAAATGTAAATTGTTTGCTTTTTTTTCTCTTCAGAATATACTTATAAATATGTGCCTTTTTATCTTCGCGAATTGAAGTATATAAGATATATTTTCCGTCGGCAGAAAAAACAGGTTGATTATCATATCCCTCTCTTTTGGTAATATTCACAGGACTTTTAAGAGAAATACTGTCATTCATTTTAACAATATCCACCAGCCAGATATCTGTGTTTGGCAATTGAGCATTAGTGCTAATGGCGATAGATATAATCGATACGATAAAGAATATTCTTTTCATCGGCTAACTGTTTTACAGTTCAAAATTAAGAAATCATTAATTTGTACAGGTGAAAATAAATGCAGGAGGAAGATTAATTGGCGTAAAATTCAAATCAACATTCTTAAACGTTTTCCTCATCTTAACATATGCATTCAACGAATATTGATATTGAATAAAAGCACCTTTTGGCTTCAATACTTGCCCGGCGATTTTCAATATTTTCCGAACAATAAAATTTGGAATAAGCGTAAACGGAAGCGAAGAAACAATATAATCAACCTTAGCAATATTGTTTTTTATAAGATACATCTCCAAGTTCTCGGCGCTGTCACTTATTATTCTAATGCGAGGATCGTTAATGGTTTTTAGTTGTTCGCAGAATTCTTTATTTATTTCGAACACAATCAAAATGGCATCCTGCGGCATTTTATTAAGTAATTCATACGTAATATTACCTGTGCCCGGCCCAAATTCAACAATACATTTTACTTTACTGAAGTCAATTGGGTCAATCATTTTTTTCACCAAATGTTTCGAACTAGGCGCTACAGCACCTACACGAAACCCTCGCTTGATAAATTCGGTAAAAAAATCCTTCTTTCTCATTTCAATCTTATTTATTGATGCAAATTAAACGATAATAATTCAATAACGGAAAAACCTGCGTCTAATTGTACATTAATTCCTTTTTATTAAATAATTTTCAATCAATCGTGGCACAGCGTATTTTTTTATTTCCTTTTCTTTTATAATTATTGCTGATGAAGTAATTATTTTCTCAAGAGAAACCGGGCAATCAAGCTCAAAAAACCGGGCATAAATTTTCTGATGACTTAAAATATGTTTATAAATTGGAGAGATGGATGTTACTGAATACTTGTTTTTACCAATAAATTTTTTCCATTCCTCTGAAGATAAAATCTCCTCTTCGGTTAGTTCCTTTGTTGTTTCAATCAATGGAAAATCATAGAGATTTGTCCAGATATCTTTTCCAGTTCGCTTATTAATGGCAATGGTTCCGGCATGATGAAGCACAATATAACTAAAGTATCGGTTACGCACTTTTGTGGTTTTTGCTTTAACAGGAAGTTCGCCAACACGCTTGTTCGCGAAAGCGAAACACATTGTATTTAAAGGACAAACAGAACAATCGGGCGAAACAGGTTTACATTGAATTGCTCCAAACTCCATGATTGATTGATTGTGCAGCGCTGCATGTTTTTTATCGAGTAGCTCATTTGCAAGCGCATAAAATTCCTTTTTTCCTTGCGAAGTATCAATAGGAGTTTCGATACCAAATACACGGGCAAGTACCCGAAACACATTACCATCAACCACTGCATGTGGTTTATCAAAAGCAAATGAAGCTATGGCAGCAGCTGTATATTCACCAATTCCCTTTAATGATAGTATGTCTGCATAATCATCAGGAAATTTCCCTTTGTATTTATCTGTAATTATTTTGGCGGTAGTGTGCAGGTTTCTGGCTCTTGAATAATAACCGAGCCCTTGCCACAGCTTCATTACAGCATCGTTATCGGCTTTTGCCAAATGTTTAACTGTTGGATAAGTTGTTGCGAAATTCAAATAATAATTCATCCCCTGCTCCACCCGCGTTTGCTGTAAAATAATTTCGGAGAGCCAGATTAAATAGGCATCTTTTGTATTGCGCCAAGGCAAATCGCGTTTATTTGTTTTATACCAGCTTATTATTTTGTTCGAAAAAGAATTCATTGGGCAAATATCAGTTTTAATAACTAATGAATTGGGAAAAAACTATTTAAAATCGTAATAAGACCAAATACTAAGAGTAGCGTTCCATACTTGGGGATAATGGTTAGCTACTTGGGGATAATGGTTAGTAACTTGGGGACAATCGTTCCATTCTTGGGGAGAGTGGTTAGCCACTTTGGGACAATGGTTAGTAACTTGGGGATAATGGTTCCATACTTTGGGGGTATGGTTATCTACTTGGAGACAATGGTTAGTAACTTGGGGATAATGGTTCCATTCTTGGGGAGAGTGGTTAGCCACTTAGGGACAATGGTTGGTAACTTGGGGATAATCGTTCCATTCTCTGGGGATTTGGTCATAAAAAAACCAGACTGCCTTTTGATAGGGCAATCTGGGTTAAATTCAGCAATTAAAATTATTTATTTTACACGAATTTTAATAACTTCACTTATGCCTGTTCCTCCCTTTTTATTTATCAATTCGTGCTGAAAATAAACATAACTATCCGGTTTCAAACCCTTTATTTGAGCATGGGCTGCCACAGTTGGCTGCATCCTCACAAAGGTAATTCCATCTGCCGAAAACCCCCAATCGTGGCAAGTATAATTAGCACCTCCCGGAGCCACCAAATCAATCACACCTGCTTCAGTGCCATTGGTAGCAGCAAATTTTGTAATTTGATGAAGCGCCACCTTTTTTACTCTCAATTTAAACGATTCAATAATTTCAACAGCATCCGCAGGCTTTTTGTCCGCCGTAGTTTGTACAAGGCGCATCAACGCTTTTAAATCATCGTGAACATTTTTCCATGCACTGTTGCGTGCTGCCGTGGTGGTGGCAGCATTGTAAATGTCAATATCATCCAAATATTGTTTTTGCAGTAAAGCGTCCACAGGCAGCCATTTGTTGTCTGTCCAGGCATTCACTACTTCACCTGCTTTTTCCCCCTTTGCCAAATACCCGTTCGGCACATCCAACACCGCCGTAATTGCATGTATTGCCGTTGGTATTAATGACAAAATGAAGTACGGTGTACTGCTTCCCGCTTCCTTCCTTCTGTGCATCAGTTTCCTGTTTTTTTCCGTGTCATCTAAAATAATAATTCTTTTTTTCATGATAATATATATTTAATTTTTAAGCATCCGATACCTGACACGGCCGAACATCCGTTACGTTTTTTTATGTGGGTTCTGAACTCCACAGGTAATAAAATAAAACGTCCGCTGTACCCTATACAGGTAACAGCGGACGTAAATCCGTTTATACTATTTATATTAAAATTATAGCTACGAAGTTGCACTTAGGAGAGCTGTATTTAGCCCTTCCTGGTTGGCAACAAAATTAGGTTTTGCGTAATTAATTTTCATTTCGTTTTTAAATGTTGTAAGCCAATATACTTATTGTATTACTATTTTTTTAATAATTGTATTCTTGTTTTCATCCGTTATCTGAACAAAATAAATACCGTTGTTCAATTCTCCTTTTTCAATTGTTAATTGTTTGCCTGAGAAGAGTTCTTGTTTTATTTCTTTCCCCACCACATCTATTATTTTAACAGTAGTGTTCTTTTGTTCAGTTGAAAACGTAATCACTGTTTGAGAAGTAAACGGATTAGGAGAAATGGTAACATTCTTAACAGTATTATTTACCTCTACTACCCCTACATTATTATTTACAGTAAGCATTGCCACACTTGATGTATCAGGGCAACCGCCATTAATAATACAACGATACCCATAATTACTTTGAGCCAATGTAACATTGCTTATTTTTAAGGTATCATTAGTAACACCAGAAAACTGACCAAAATTAGAAAGATTTACAAAACCAGTTCCCGAATTTTGCTGCCATTGGTAGGTTGCAGAAGCATTAGAGGAGGTAACATAAAATTGTGCTGTTGTGTTTATATTTGCTGTTTGATTAGTTGGCTGAGCGGAAATTGAATTTGAATTTGTGCACACTTGATATAATCCTGTTATTTCTTGTTGTGTTAATACACGATTCCATAGACCAATATCGTCAATATAACCTAAAAAAGTATATTCCCCACCTGTAGGGCTGAGCCCTCCGACTCTCCAATAACCTGTATAAGCTTGGGCTGATGTTACAGATGTATTATTAATTAGTAATACCCCATCAATATATATGTTACAACCACTACTGCCTAGCGTAACTATTATATTATGCCAATTATTATCTAAATAATTACCATTAGTGGTTACAAAGGTTTGTGCTCCATTGTATACATAAAAAGAAACACTAGTATTATTAATTATTACTGCTCTGTCCCATTGCCCACCATGAGCATTTTGACCATTATTAAATGAAAAAACAAACCCATTTGTAACTGTTGATGAGTTAGATTTAAACCAAGCTGAAATTGTTAGAGGGAAAGGATTATTAAAGGAAGTGGTTGTAGCAATCATATCATTACCTGTACTCACTAAAATTGCTTTATTGTTTTGATTATTTCTGTCTGGGGCAAATGTTATTGAGCCTATAATAGTCCCATTGTTTCCGTTGCCACTTTCATCATTTGTATTTCCATTAAATGGCCACCAGCTAGTTAAACCACTTGTTGGCAAATAACTTGGCACTTGTGCCATTGCTGCTAAACTGCATAAAGCAGTAAACATAAGAAGTACTTGTTTTTTCATATTTTTTTATTTTTTAAGTTTATTTTTTGTTTTAGTTACTTTAGGTTTTACTGGTTCGCATTTAGGACAAAGTTCAATTGTATAATCATTATCATTTCTGAAATGAGTTATCAATCTTTCTAAAGCAGAATAGGCTTCATCGTATTTTTTAAAATCTCTAGTCCAAAAAGTGTTTCTTCCACTTAACCGATCTCTGTAATGATTGCAGGTAGTGCAGTGGATAGTAAACTTTTTCTCTGTGGTTATTGTTGGGAAATTAAAATGAAAATAATACATGGTCATTTTGTTTTGTTTTTAAAGGTTAATAATTAAGCATTGTATTGTATAAAAAATAAAAAACGCCTTGTGCAAATGCACAAAGCGTTTCGGTAATAGTGTTAAAAAGGGTATTTACGGTTTTATTCTCTCTCTCTCTCTCTCTCTCTCTCTCTCTACAGTGGTGCGGGTTTCAGAGGGTGTTGTTTTAATTACTGTTAATTGTGTAACCATTGGTTATGTTTAATTGTGTGCAAATGTATAAAATATAATGGTACTTACTATGAAAGAGATACAATAGTAAAATACTAGGATATGATTTTTGTCATGCTGTAAAACCCTATTACCAAACCAAAACCTTTATAGTAAAGCAACTTACCTATATTAATCATTGTGAAATTGTACTTATTACTTACAGTTTTGGCTCCTCTGCAATCAATCAAAATACTATATTTGCACCTCCAAAAAATAAAATTAACAATTAAAATAACAATAAAGCAATGAGCAAAATTAAAGTAAACAATCCGGTAGTTGAGTTGGATGGCGATGAGATGACACGTATCATCTGGAAATTTATTAAAGACAAATTAATCCTTCCATATCTGGATTTGGATATTAAATATTACGACCTTGGAGTGGAGCACCGTGATGCCACCAATGATCAGGTAACTGTGGATTCGGCAGAGGCAATAAAAAAATACAATGTTGGTATTAAGTGCGCCACCATTACTCCTGACGAGCAACGTGTGGAGGAATTCAAATTAAAACAAATGTGGAAATCGCCGAATGGCACTATCCGTAACATTTTGGATGGTACTGTGTTTCGCGAGCCAATCGTTTGTAAAAATGTTCCGCGTTTGGTTCCAAACTGGACAGCACCTATCTGCATTGGCCGTCACGCCTTCGGAGATCAATACCGTGCTACTGATTTTGTAACAAAAGGAAAAGGGAAATTAACAGTTAGTTTCACTCCTGAAGATGGAAGTGCGGCACAAACTTTTGAAGTATTCAACTTTAAAGGTGATGGCGTAGCGCTTACTATGTACAATACTGATGAGTCAATCAGAGGATTTGCGCATTCATGCTTCAATATGGCTTTATCTAAAAAATGGCCACTTTATTTATCTACTAAGAACACTATTCTAAAAAAATATGATGGTCGTTTTAAAGATATTTTTGAAGAAATTTACAATGCTGATTACAAAGCAAAATTTGTTGCTGCAGGCATCGTTTACGAACACCGTTTGATTGATGACATGGTGGCTTCGGCACTAAAATGGAATGGTAATTTTGTGTGGGCTTGTAAAAATTATGATGGCGATGTGCAATCGGATACAGTGGCACAAGGCTTTGGTTCATTAGGTTTGATGACTTCGGTGTTGGTTACTCCTGATGGAAAAACAATGGAAGCAGAAGCTGCTCACGGAACGGTAACTCGCCACTATCGTGATCATCAAAATGGAAAACCTACTTCTACAAACCCTATTGCTTCTATCTTTGCATGGACAAGAGGCTTGGCTTTCAGAGGAAAATTGGATACCAATAAAGAGTTGATTAATTTCTGTGATGCACTGGAACAAGTATGTGTAGAGACTGTTGAATCAGGTAAAATGACTAAGGATTTAGCTGTTTGTATTTATGGAAATAAAGTAAATCACGGTGAACATTATTTATATACTGAAGAATTTTTATCAGCATTGGATACTAATCTTAAAGCTAAACTAGGCAAATAAGAGTCAATTTTTAATTTATTAAAAAGCTCCGACAAAATTAAATGTCGGGGCTTTTTATTTCCTGTAAAATTATTTTCTATTTTTATCAACTTTTAATTTTTAGACATTTTAATAGTTAGAAGAAAACGAATACAAGAACATTAACATCAAAATAAAAAATTATAAATCATTTATGAAGAGAGGAATATTAGTAGTAGCAGCAGTTTTAATTTCATTATCGAGTATTGCAATAACTAAGGACAGCATTAAACATGATACCGCATGGAAAAAAGGCGGTATGGCAGGAATAAATTTCGGGCAAGCGAGCTTTACCAACTGGGCAGCAGGGGGACAAAACTCTGTATCAATAGGCGCTATGCTTACTTTGTATGCAAATTACAAGAAAGGAAATAACTCATGGGACAATACACTTGATTTAGCATATGGTATGTTGCAGGTAGGTTCCGCACCGTTGCAAAAAAATGAGGATAAGTTAGATTTCTCATCTAAATATGGTCGTTATGCATTTGCAAAACATTGGTATTATACAGCATTGGTAAACTTTAAAAGTCAGTTTGCCAATGGATACAACTACCCGAATGACTCGGTGGTGGTTTCTCACTTTATGGCACCTGCTTATGTACTGGGATCAATAGGTTTGGATTATAAAACAAAAGATAATTCATTGTCATTTTATATTTCACCTGTTACTTCAAAAACAACAATTGTAAATGACCAGGAAATGGCAAATGCTGGTGCATATGGCGTAAAAGGTGCCAAATATGACACCAACCAAGTAACTCATGTATATGGAATAACTGATTACGGACAGAAAGTTCTATATCAATTTGGAGGTTATTTGAAATTTACTTTCAAGAAAGATATTTTTAAAAATGTAAACTTTGCAACTAAGCTCGAATTGTTCAGCAATTATTTAAAAGACCCTCAAAACGTAGTAGTGAACTGGGAAAACATTATCGGGATGAAGGTAAATAAATTCCTGACTGCAACTATTAGTACAAATATGATTTATGATAACAATGTGCCAGTACCTGTAACACGAACAATAGATGGCGTTTCAGTAATTGGCACAGGCCCGCGTCTGCAATTTAAGGAAGTGCTTGCCATCGGATTATCGTATAAGTTTTAACTGTAAGAATAAGCTAAGAACAATACCTGCTTTTTATTGAGATTATCAACCATGGGTAAATAAAGTTTATCCATGGATATATTTATTACTTTTACCATTCGAATAAAAAAATAATAAAATGAAAATTTCCTATAACTGGCTTAAACAATATATAGATACAAATTTATCTCCTGAGGAAATTTCTGTGATGCTTACCAACTGCGGATTGGAAGTGGAGAGTCTGGAGAAATTTGAAACCATAAAAGGTGGTTTGAATGGAGTGATAGTGGGTGAAGTGATAACGAAAGAAAAACATCCAGATGCCGATAGATTAAGTGTAACTACTGTGGATGTTGGAACAAGGACACTTCTGAATATTGTATGCGGCGCACCGAACGTAGCCGCAGGACAAAAAGTACTCGTAGCAACAATAGGTGCAATGTTATACCCTACTTCAGGAGAACCATTTGAAATAAAGAAATCAAAAATACGCGGCGCAGCATCCGAAGGAATGATATGTGCCGAGGATGAAATTGGATTAGGAACATCGCATGCAGGAATAATGATTTTGGATGCGGACGCGAAAGTCGGAACGCCTGCAAAAGATTATTTAAGGATAGAAAAAGATTATATTTTCGAAATAGGTTTAACTCCAAATCGCGCTGATGCGGCTTCTCATGTAGGTGTTGCCAGAGATTTGGTTGCAGTAGTAAATGCTGTGAATATTAACTCGGAAATTCCTGATTCAAAATTAGAATTACCATCTGTTGATGTGTTTCAAGTAGATAATAATGATTTGAATATTGAAGTTATTGTTGAAGATACCGCTGCTTGTCCACGTTATTCAGGGGTTTCGATGAGTAATATTAAAGTTGGAGAATCTCCTGAATGGTTGAAGAATAAATTAAAATCGATTGGTGTTCGCCCAATAAATAATATTGTGGATGCTACCAATTATGTACTTCATGAACTTGGGCAACCATTACATGCTTTTGATGCAGATAAAATTACAGGCAATATAGTAATAGTTAAAAAGCTAGGTGATAAAACTAAATTCAAAACACTGGATGAAACAGAGAGGGAATTATCATCTGAAGATTTGATGATTTGTAATACTGAAAGCCCTATGTGCATTGCCGGTGTGTTTGGAGGAATAGAATCAGGAGTTACTGAAAGTACCACTAAAATATTTTTGGAATCGGCTTATTTTAATTCTACATCTATTCGTAAATCATCCAAAAGACATAGTTTAAAAACAGATGCATCCTTTCGATTTGAAAGAGGAACAGATCCAAACATTACTGTTTATGCATTAAAGCGGGTTGCGTTATTAATTAAAGAAATTGCCGGAGGAGAAGTTTCATCAGAAGTTATTGATATTTATCCTAAGAAAATTGCCAATCATAAAGTTCCATTTTCATTTTTGAAATGTGAACAAATGATAGGTAAACACATTGATTTAGAAATTATAAAAAAGATTATCCTTTCGTTAGGCATTGAAATAGAACATGAAGGGCATGATGCTTTACTGCTTTCAGTGCCGGCATTTAAGGTGGATGTAACGCGCGAGCAGGATGTGATTGAAGAAGTGTTAAGGATTTATGGGTATAATAATATTGAGATTCCGACTGTTTTAAATTCTTCTTTATCTTATTCAGAAAAACCTGATAAAGAAAAAATTCAGAATGTTGTCGCTGATTTGCTTACTAATAATGGTTTTTCGGAGATGATGAATTTATCGTTAACGAAAGGAGATTATTCAGCTAAACTTAATTCTACCAGTCCTGAGAGAAGCGTAACCATGATGAATCCGCTTAGCAGCGATTTGAATGCATTGCGCCAAACTCTTTTGTTTGGTGGACTTGAAACGATTGCATATAATCAAAACAGGAAAAACGCGGATTTGAAATTATATGAATTTGGTAAAACATATTTATCAATTAAGAGTGGAGAAGCTGCAAAATATGTTGAAACAAAACATCTTTCTTTATTTATAACAGGGAAAAAGCTGGAAGAAAACTGGAATACAAGAAATGAGAATGTAAATTTTTATTCGCTGAAAGGTATTGTAAATTCTGTGCTGGAGCGATTGGGATTAAATGATATTAAATTATCTGAAATAAATAACGACACCTTTTCAAAAGGTTTAGGTTTCAATTATAATAAAAAAACGATTGTAGAATTCGGTTCAGTATCCAAATCAATTTTAAAATTAATGGATATTAAACAGGAAGTTTTTTATGCTGATTTCAATTGGGATTTGATATTGGATGCTGTTAAAAAAACGAATGTTAGATATACTGAAGTGGCTAAATTTCCTGAAGTGAGAAGAGATTTGGCTTTATTAATTGATAAAACAATTAATTTTGAACAGCTGGAGCAGTTAGCGTATCAATCAGAAAAGAACATTTTAAAAAGTGTAAACTTATTTGATGTTTATGAAGGAGAGAAATTGCCATCAGATAAAAAATCGTATGCACTTAGTTTTATTTTGCAGGACGAAAATGCAACATTGACTGATAAACAAATCGAAAAGATTATGGAGAAGTTGATGAAAACTTATAAAGAAAAAGCAGGCGCAGAAATCAGGTAATCCAACCGTAATTTCTTTACTCCATTTTCATATCCTTAATATTTAATTGTAGTGATGTATTACCATTAAATTCATTTTCCTCAATAGCATAACATGCTGTAAATATTTTCCTCCGAAGAACATTATCAAAATGATGAGCCTGAGCAAAAGCAATTGCAGGGATAGATTCACGAGGATTTTGCGCTGTCTGTAAATCCATTTTCAAGTGATTGTTTCCTACAATTCTTACATAACCTTTATCAATAACATTTTTTGTAACAAACACAGGCGACATATTATCTGGGCCAAATGGAGCAAATTGCTTTAAGATTCTATAAAATTTAGGGGTAATGTTCTTCAACTCCAATTCTGCATCAATCTCAATTTCCGGTATCAGCATGTATTCTTCAATAGAGCTAGCAACAACTTCCTCGAAACGCTTTTGAAATGCATCAATGTTTTCCAACTTCAGAGTTAACCCTGCTGCGTATTTATGCCCTCCAAATTGTTCAAGTAAATCAGCACAGGCTTCAATTGCATTATACACATCAAAATCTTTCACCGAACGTGCCGAACCAGTAGCCTTTCCATTCGATTCTGTAAGAATGATTGTAGGGCGATAATATTTTTCTGTCATTCGTGAAGCAACAATTCCAACAACTCCTTTATGCCAATCGGCATGATAAAGGACAGTAGATTTACGGGCGATTAATTCGGGATTATCATCAATCATACTTAGCGCATGAGCAGTGATATCAACATCTAAAACTCTACGGGCAATGTTGGTAACATTGATGCTTGCACCTGATGTTTTAGCAATATCGTGAGTATCTGAAATTAGCAAGGCAACAGCGTTACGACCAGTTTCGAGTCTGCCGGCGGCATTGATACGAGGACCGATTACAAAGACTAATTCATTTACAGTAATTTCCCTTTTGATATTTGCCAGTTCGAATATTGCCTTTATTCCTTTGCGTGGATTTTTATTTATTTGTTCCAAACCAAAATAGCAGAGCGTACGATTTTCTCCGGTTACAGGAACTAAATCGGATGCAATTGAGATTGCTGTTAAATCAAGATATTCATGAAGTTCTTCGAAAGGGATATTGTTTTTTTGGGAATATGCCTGAACCAATTTAAATCCTACTCCACATCCACAAAGTTCATCAAATGGATAGGTACAATCGTTCCTTTTAGGATTTAAAACTGCAACTGCATTTGGTAATATTTCTCCAGGGCGATGATGATCGCAAATAATAAAATCAATGCTTCGTTCCTTTGCATAATCCACTTTTTCATTTGCTTTAATCCCACAATCCAATGCAATTATCAATGTAAAATTATTCTCTTTCGCGAAATCAATTCCAGTAAATGATATTCCATAACCTTCAGCATATCTGTCAGGAATATAATAATCGACAAGTGTCTCGGAAATATGATGTTTTTTAAGAAACGAATAGACTAATGCAACGGCAGTAGTTCCGTCAACATCATAATCTCCATAAACCAAAATCTTTTCTTGATTCTTTATGGCCATTTCTATTCTTGAAATAGCTTTGTCCATATCCTTCATCAAAAAAGGATCATGTAAATCATTTAATGAAGGGCGAAAAAACTTTTTTGCTTCATCATAGGTTTTTATTCCTCTTTGTGCCAACAAATCTGCCAGCACAATATCAATACCCAATTCCGAAGACAGTTTGTTAACGACTTCTTGGTCTGCCTTATTTTTAATTTTCCAACGCTTTTCCAACTTCTTAAATTTAGAATGGTAAAAGTAATCAAATAGGTGGAGGTGATGGATTAAAAATGATTTCTCAAAGAAGGTAAAGAATTGTTAATTATTCTTAAATGATTTGTGTTTAAAAATTTAGAAGTAGCTTTGCGAAAATAAGCTTACTTTTGAGACGATTTAAAAAGTATCAATAATTTATAGTTAGATTAAACAATAGTTAACAAATGAAATGGCTGTTTCTTGCACTTGGTATAATTTTCGAAGTACTGGGAACGATTTCGATGAAATACGCTGAGGGTTTCACTAGGTTAGTACCTTCCATATTTGTATTTGTATTTTATGGCATTAGTTTGGGGGCTTTAGTGTTTGTTCTTGAAAAGATGGAAGTTAGTATAGCCTATGGAATTTGGGCAAGTGCAGGGACCGCTTTAATAGCGATTATTGGTATTTTCTTTTTTCATGAAAGTGTTTCAATTACTAAAATAATATCCATTTCGCTTATAATTATTGGTATATTGGGTTTAGAAATTTTTGATTAATAATAACAGATTAGCTAAATGAATATTTTTTTAACAGGGGCAACAGGATTTGTGGGAGGAGAACTTCTTGTGAACCTTTCCAAACGAAAGGAAATTGACAAAATTTATTGCTTTCTTCGTGCCTTTTCTGAAGATGAAGCTTTAATAAAATTAGAACACATCTTCCGAATTCATCATGATCATTTTGATGAAAAAAAGATAATCCCTGTTATGGGAAATTTGTTTGATGAGCATCTAACCGACCTTCTTATTGCGAACAAGATGCTAAATGATGTCGATGTGATTATTCACTCAGCCGCCAATACTTCTTTTTCTAAAATATACGATGATATGGTAGAAAAAGCAAATATGCATGGCCTTGAGAAAATACTTCTTTGGGCAAAAAACTTACCTCATCTGCAAACATTTGAATATATTGGTACTGCCACTATTTGCGGTAAGGATATTAAAAACAGACTCGTTTTTGAAGATGAATCCCCTAATTTAGCTGCTAGTCATCTTGTTAAATATACCTATACTAAAATGCACGGTGAGCTTTTAGTTCGCAAACATTTACCTGCAGATAAAATATTAATTGTTCGTCCCTCAATAATAATGGGCGACAGCAGACCAGTGGTTCCTCGCTCACCAGTAATATTATGGGCTGTGGCAACAATTAATCAATTACGATTAATTCCCGTAAATGAGCACGCAAAATTAGATATGATTTCGGTAGATTATGCTGCTGAAGCTATTGTTAGTCTATTATTTGTAAAACGTAACCATAGTGTTTATCATATTTCTTCCGGCAAAGATGCTTCTACAAATGCTTTAAAAATAACTAAAGCTTTGGAAACATATTTTCCTGCTCCCCCTCCTTTTCATTTTGCTAATAAGTCATTACTTAACCAAGTAAAGCAGTGGTCAAAAAACAAACTTCACACCGACAGCGAACTTCATAAGTATCCTCAATATCTAGAATATTGGAAACATACCTTTGAAGACCCTTCTGCTCTTCGTATTTTATTGGCAGGATTGGATCCTTATCTAGGATTTGTAGAATTAGGTCAAGTATTTGACAATACCCGTTTATTGCAGGATGTACCAACCATTAAACAATCATTACCTGCTGATATATATATTACCAATTCAATGGAATATATTGAGAAGATTGACTTGTTAGAAGGTGCTCTAAACCCATAGAAATCTATTAAATATTAAGAAAATGCAGTATTTATACTGCATTTTTTGTTTCTACCTATTCGTAAACGGAATATTTAAGAAGATATTCACATCTCATTTTAAAACCAGCTGTTTCCCATTGTTTCCCTTGAAAGTTACAGCTTAAGTCGCTATTTACAACAAATAATTACCCCCTCTCCAAGCTTTTTATAATCTCATAAAAAGGAGGATAATCGTTTAACATATTCCAATATTATCATTTGAATGGCAAAAATCACTATGTCGATTGATTGAGTTCATTATCAATTATTAATATGAAAACTACTTTTGTTGTGTAATTTTTTCAAATCATGACTTCGACTATTCAATTCATAACATTGTTGCTAATTAATACCGCAACTTTCTTATTTACTGAACAAACCTTAAATAATTAATTATCATGAAAACAACTTCTAAACTTATCGGAATTATCTTATTGCTAACCGTAATATTAGTTGCGTTCAAATTAACTGTTAATCCTGTAGGGCCGCATGGAGGAAAAGTAAAAACATCTGGTATTTATAACATTGAGATGAAGAACAGCTATCCAAATCTATATGTTTTTCTGTTCGACAGCCGGCTTCGGCCCATAAGCAATAAAGGGATTTTATGTGAAAGCAAATTTATTTTTGCAGATAGTTCATCTTCCGTAAGTCCAGTAAAACCATTTGGGGGAAGATGGATTTTCTATGAAGTTAGGTTCCCTCAGATACAATTCATGCAGAATTAATTTTAATGTGTCAGGTAAGATTGTTTCTGCCCAATTTGAAAATGACAATTTAGTTGCGAATAAAAAATAAACGTTATGTTAAAATATAAATTCAGAGATATTATTCCAATCTCTATCGATAATACACTATTGGAAGGAGAGCTATTGATTCCTTATAACAGCCATTCATTAGTAATATTCTCTCATGGAAAGGAAAACAGCCGTTTCAGTTTACGTAATAAAATCATTGAAAAGGAACTACACTCACTGGGAATAAGTACTTTTCAATTCGATTTACTTACTAAAAAGGAAGAGCAATCAGAAGCGAACCAACTCAACATTGATTTACTTTCTGAAAGACTAATTTTTGTTACTTATTATTTATCACTTCACGAAGAGTGCAGAGATTTAAGATTTGGTTATTTTGGCAATGGCAACGGCGCAGCATACGCAATACATTCCGCTGTTGCTTTACCCGATTTAATAAGTACAATCGTGTTATGTGGCAGCCAACTCGACCTGGCTATTAATTTGGCAACCAAAGTAAAAGCTCCTACTCTATTAATTGTTGCAGAGAATGATAGTGAAGCACTCCAACAGAATAAAAAATTCTATAAATCATTAACCTGCGAAACATTAATTGATGTAATTCCAAACGTTACAAGTTTATTTAAGAACCCAAACACTTTACATGAGGCAGCTAAAATTACAGGTGATTGGTGTAATATATTCTTACAAAATAAAAAAGAGAAACTCTCCGCTTAGTTTAGCAGCCTTAGTATTTCTTTCCTTCTTAATTGTTTTGAATTAGAATCCTATTTCTAATTTCTTGCCTTCCCTCCTATCGCCTCAACAAAAACAAGGGAGCATTTTCTTACCCGTTTTCTTTTATTAAGTAACAAACCTATCCAAACATCAAAGAAATCAATAAGTGCCATTACTAAACTATTCGGTAGTTGTCGAAATATATTTTCAAACTATTCCTAATTAATAAACAATATAATATACTTTTGCAGCCTATTAAAATCAAACAAATGAATCAGGAAGATATCTTTAAGAATATTATTTCGCACTCAAAGGAGTACGGATTTATTTTTCAGAGCAGTGAAATATACGATGGGCTAAGCGCAGTGTATGATTATGGTCAGATGGGTGTGGAGTTGAAGAAAAACCTACGTGATTACTGGTGGAAAGCAATGGTGCAGATGCACGAAAACATTGTTGGCATTGATGCCGCCATATTTATGCACCCTACTACATGGAAGGCTTCCGGACATATTGATGCGTTCAACGACCCATTGATTGATAATAAAGACAGCAAAAAAAGATACCGTGCTGATGTTCTTATAGAAGACCATGTAGCGAAGATAGAAGCCAAGATTCAGAAGGAAGTGGATAAGGCGAAAGAACGTTTCGGGGAAACTTTTAATGAAGAAACGTTCAGAAGTACCAACGCAAGACTGCTGGAAAATCAAGCGAAAGCCGATGCTATTCTTACTCGTTTTAAAAATGCGTTGGAAGCAAATAATCTGGAAGAAGTTCGTCAGATTATTATTGACTGTGAAATAGTTTGCCCTATATCAGGGTCGAAAAACTGGACAGAAGTACGCCAGTTTAATTTAATGTTTAGCACTGCAATGGGCTCTGTGAGCGAGGATGCCAATCTAATTTATCTTCGCCCGGAAACAGCACAGGGGATTTTTGTAAACTTTTTGAATGTGCAGAAATCAGGACGAATGAAAATTCCTTTTGGTATTGCACAAACCGGTAAAGCTTTTAGAAACGAGATTGTAGCACGCCAGTTTATTTTCAGGATGCGTGAATTTGAACAGATGGAAATGCAATATTTTGTTCGCCCCGGAACTGAAATGGAATCGTATAACAGATGGAAAGAAGCTCGTATGAAATGGCATCTTTCATTAGGTTTCGGTGCTGATAATTACCGTTTTCACGACCATATTAAACTGGCGCATTATGCCAATGCTGCCTGCGATATTGAATTTAATTTCCCATTCGGTTTCAAAGAACTGGAAGGAATACATTCCCGTACCGATTTCGATTTGAAAGCACACGAGCAACATTCAGGAAAGAAACTTCAATATTTCGACCCTGAAATAAATCAGAATTATGTGCCGTATGTGGTGGAAACATCAGTAGGGCTCGACCGTTTGTTCCTTGCTGTAATGTCGAAAGCATATATTGAAGAGAAGCTGGAAGATGGCACCACACGTGTCGCGCTTAATCTTCCTGCATTTCTTGCTCCTATAAAAGTAGCAGTATTGCCATTGCTAAAAAAAGACGGACTTCCCGAAAAAGCCCGCGAGATAATGGATTTATTGAAATACGATAATGCATGTACCTACGATGAAAAAGATACCATCGGAAAACGTTATCGCCGCCAGGATGCCATAGGCACACCATTCTGCATCACTATCGACCACCAATCGCTTATCGACAATGATGTTACTATTCGTTACCGCGACACCATGCTTCAGGAACGTGTAAGCATTGATAAACTTGCTGCTATTATTGAAGATAAAGTTAGTTTCAAAAAGGCTTTGCAAAGTTTGAAGTAATACCCCCTGCGTATTTTTCATAAAAGACTCTTTACATCTTTTGTAAAGAGTCTTTTGTTTTAATTGTAAGTACAACTTACTTATTCGCGCCGTCCGTTGGTGTTTTCACCAACAACCTCTATTATTTAATTTGACTTTTTAGAACGTTTGCAGGTGAAAAAACACCTGCAAAGGCGTGGTTTCTGCTAACTTGGAAGGGACACCAAAGGCGAAACTTTTTACTATAGGCTTAATGAAAAGGAAACACGTATAGTAACTTTTTACTATAGGCTTAGTGGAAAGTAAATACGTATAGTAACTTTTTACCATAGGCTTAATGGAAAGTAAATACGTATAGTA